>JAUXCL010000207.1 GCA_030618905.1 Bacteroidales bacterium
CAGTATTACCTCGATAGTGTTAAAATGATCTTTAACAGGCAGAAAGATATTTTTACATATCGCGGCATGGAAAATTTCCTCTCGGAATGGAGTACCTATGCGAGACGATTGGAATCCTGGAAAAATGTCGTTTCGTCAAGGGTTACGCTATTAAATAGTGAAAGTGTGGAAGTGAAGGGCAGGATCAGGCAATGGGAAATTACCCTTCAGGACCTGGTATATAATGAAAGCGGGGAGCAATTACAGGAAAATATCAGCCAGGTCATTGATACTTTAATCATTGTCAAATCTTCATTATCCGCCAGAACCGAATCCAATATTATTCTGCAAAATAATATCACAGACAAAATACTTGTTGTTGATAACGTCCTGAGTACCATTAAACAAAAACAACGTGAGTTGCAGGTCGCATACTTTTATCGCGACAGCGATCCCATGTGGGCAAAAAGCGATTCTTCCCGGCATCCCAAAAATGTGATTTCTCATACCGTTCAATTGTTCAATAGCAATACACGGGCAATTAATATTTTTCTGAATAACAACAAAAACAGCTCATACTTTCATTTATTGATTTTTATTATCCTCCTGGCGCTGCTTTTCATGATCCGGAGAAAAGTGGTGAAGTTAAACCTGGTGACAGAAGATAAAGAATTTCAAATGGCTAAAGCATTATTGTATCGTCCCGGCTTAGTTGCTTTATTCCTTAGTCTCATGATCGGTTTGCTTATTTATTCCAACAGACCCGTTATTTTCACGGAGGCTCTTTTTATTGTCATTTTAATACCGCTGTTTATCTTGCTGCCCATGATCATTTCAGCGCGGTTTAATTTCTTTTTGAGAATAATGATCGCGCTCTTTGTGCTTGATGAACTGCAGATCTTTCTGGATCCCTCCTCATTGTTCAGGCGGATCTTATTGCTCATTGTGGCTTTGACTGCCACCTGGTTGTTTTACTCTTTTTGGAAATTTAAAAAGCATAATCCCGATATGCCCTACAACAGGATGTGGCGAATTTTCATGTCTGCCTCTTCCATCTTTATTTTCTTTTTGTCCATCTCTGTGATAGGCAATATCCTGGGCTATGTCAGACTGGCCAGCTTTATCACCGATTCCATTGTATCTGCCACCCTTGTAACAGCCATATTCTTTTTGCTGATGACCATCTTCAAAAGTTTCACCCTGTTTGGTTTACGGCTCTATCACCGGGATTACTGGCATAATGAGTTCCGGATCAATATACAAAAAAGGATAGATCGCATTATACGCATTGTCATAACAATCCTGTGGGCTATTACGGTACTGAAAATCTTTAATGTTTACAGGCTATTGATCGAATGGTTCAATCAGGTTATGGACATTGAATGGACCTTTGGCAAGGCCGATACCAGCATTTCTCTGGGGGGAATTATCTCTTTTATCCTGATCCTCATTATTACTTTCCTGCTGGCATCAGGAACTAAAAAACTCTTCAAATCAGATTTTATCCTGAGATCTAAAATTCCCCGCGGGGTTCCCGCTGCCATATCCATGCTTGCCCGCTATATCATCGTCGTTTTTGGGGTCTATATCGCCCTGACTGCCGGTGGTGTGGACCTGGGTCAATTCGGGCTCATTGCCGGGGCCCTCGGTGTAGGTATTGGTTTTGGTCTGCAGAATGTTGTGTATAATTTCATTTCCGGATTGATCATATCTTTCGAGCGCCCTATCCATGTGGGTGATACCATCGAGGTAGGTACCTTAATGGGCAATGTTACAGAAATTGGTGTCCGGTCAAGCAAAATAAAGACCTTTGATGGGTCAGAAGTGATCGTACCTAATGGGAACCTGATCTCTAAAGAAGTCGTCAATTGGACTTTATCCGACCAAAAACGGCGTTTGAAGATCCTGATTCGAACAGATTATAGTGCTGATCCTCAAAAAGTGTTAAGCATTATCAGGTCAGAAGCTGAAAAACACCCCAATACCCTTCAGGAACCGAAGCCGATGGCTCTCTTTGATGGCTATGGTGATTCTTCCCTGGATTTTACACTTTATTTCTGGGTATATTTTAATGTCAGCTTCACTTCAAAAAGTGAGGTGGCCCTGGGCATTTATGAATCCCTGAAAACAGCAGGAATTGGCGTTCCACTCCCAATGCAGAGGTGGTATTACGATAAGGAGAAAAATCAGGAGGAGCATCCCGGCAAACCCTGAGATAAATCCTGGCCTGCCAGGTAAAATGTTTCCAATATTCAACTTTTTGTAAATTTGAGCGTTCTAATATGCAACTATTTCTATGCAATCATGTGTCTTGTGTGTATAGAAAATTGCATTGTATTCAATAAAATAAGCACTTATGATAATACTACAAATACAAAAGAAGATCTGCCTTGCCCTGCTGGTATTGCTCCCGGCCATACCGGCATTCAGCCAGACGCCCTTCTGGGGTGAAGATTTTGTTGAGCCCCAGGAATGGACACTGGAGGGTAACTGGTACCTTGAATACGGTTACATGAGGTTTTCATGGGACCCGGTAACGACCAATTATGACATGTCGGCCATATCACCCCTTATCTCATTGGATGACCGGGAATACGGCCTGAGCATCATCCAGTACCTGGAACCCTGGGTTATCTCTGCCACGACCGAAAAAGCGGAGATCTCTATCCTTGCCGGAGGAGATGAATTCCTGCTCTGGAGCCATGATGTGGGTGATGGGGTCTGGGGTGTCATCACCGGAACAGAAGTGAATTTCGATATTTCTGAATATGGCGGACAGGACATCCGGATCAAATTCAGGTCTTACGGCCCCACAACCGATTCCTGGTTCTGGTGGGACGTGTTTTCACTCTCCATTATCACTTTCCTGGATAATGACATGGCCATAACCAGGATTGCGGGGCCTGTCAACCTTGAGATCGATGAAAACGGTACCTGGGAAGTTAAGGTCAGGAACAATGGCATGGACTTTCGCAAGGACTATACGCTTAGCTTGTTTGATGTTAAAACCGGTAACCTTATCGGCAGCGTAACGGAAGAAGACAGCCTGGCCTTTGGCGGCACCATGACCTATTATTTTGAATGGTCCTCGGATTCAGCATACAACACAGCCTTTATGGCGGTACTTGAGAATGACGGGGATGAATATGAGCTGAACAATGTTTCGCCAGGAAAATTTATCAGGGTTAAACCCGACAGGGAATTCAACATCCTGGTCTGGGATAGAGACAATGGCATTTCCTCCATTGTAGATCCTGAACGCGGGGATATCATTCAACCCACCAGGGGAGTGACCCGGGCACTTGATGATGCTGGTTTTGAATATGATACCGCTTATAACCTCCCGGATAATCTCCAGGATTATGATGTGATCCTGAGCATTCTGGGCTGTTACTGCGTAAGCTGAGGCCTTGTGCCACCTGGATCTGTATCCGTAACAGAACAGGTAAAGCTTTATAACTACATGATGGAAGATAAAGGTGGATTGTACATAGAAGGTGTTGATCTCGGAATGGACCATACCGGGACGGCTTTTTTCGGGCTCCTGGGGATCAAATACCTCAGCGACGGTCCGGATGAGGCTATACATCACCTGTATGGACATGACACGACTTTGGCCGATGGCCTGAATTATAAATATAATGGCGGACATGATGCCCATTTCCGTGTGGATAACCTGGAAGCCAGGGGCAGCGAAGTGCTGTTTAGCGATGAAGAAGGGATGGACAGGATATTTACGGTCGACAATGAATACAGGGCCTTAAGTACTTCCATTTTATTGAGTGCGATGACGAATGGCGACTCCCTGAACCTGAAAGCATTCTGGATCAGTGAAATCATTGATTACCTTGCAGGGGAATCCACAACGATCGCCATTAAAGAAAATTTGAACGATATTATGATGCTGGGTAGCAATTATCCCAATCCTTTTTATACAAACACAACATTCAATTATGTTGTAAGAGAATCCGGAAGGGTTGAAATTAATGTTTATAGCCTGGGCGGTCAGCTGGTCAGGCGCCTTGTCGACAAGGAATTATTGCCCGGTGAGTATAAGAGCAGCTGGGACGGCACAGATGTATTTGGGGTAAGTATGAATCCTGGCTTCTATATTTATAAGATGAGCCTGGGTGGGCATACAAGATCCGGGAAGATGATTTTGCTAAAATAGTACGTACCTTTGCAGTAGAGGGGAAGGAACTGGTGTTCCACCTGGTCTTCAAAACCAGTAGCAGACGGATAAGACCGGCTGTGGCAGGTTCGATTCCTGCCCTCTCTGCTTTTTTA
>JAUXCL010000045.1 GCA_030618905.1 Bacteroidales bacterium
ATCATTATTCAGGATAACGACCTGGTTCCCGGGTGAATTGTTTTCATTAAAGACCAGGATGTTATTGTTCTGATCCGGAACCTTTTTCCTGAGAACGATCCATTTCTGTCCGATAGAGCTGGCAAGAATAATCCGGGTATCAACATTTGAACCTGCAGAACCTAAAAAGTAAGACTCCCAGGTATTGCCCGGCCTTTGCACGGAAACTACCTTTTCTGCTCCCGAGTTGGTAAACCAGAGATTTCCACTGCCGTCAAATGACAAGCTTGTAATGGCAAGAGATCCTGCCGCTTCCCATTCCTGTAATTCACTGTTATGCTTATCGTATACATTGACCACCTTACCGTTGATAAATTCAATGGCCCCAACCTGGTTTCTGAAAGCCCCAACAAAAACCCTTGCCGGATTTGAAGGATCGACAGCGATTGTTACAACATCCCTGATGGTATCAAATACCGGTGTGTTCCATGATTGGTAATTGGTCCAGGTTCCATCATGAAATACAGAAGCGCTACCAAGAAAATATAAACTGGACCAGGTTTGTGTGTAACCCCCAGGTGCCATCCATACATTGTCTCCACCTGCCGACAACGAAAATACACTTGTTGTAGATGGCCCGTTGGGTAAGATCATTTGGCTATCATACCCTCCCCCCCAGACTTTCACGAGACCGAATGATCTGTCGGCAACATAGAAATCAGATTTATTATCCATGATGGCATCACTTGAGCGTGGAGTTGCATTGCCATAAGTCCAGATATTCAGTGTTTCATTAAGGTCCTGGTCATACTGTTTCACAAAGTATGCATAGGTAATCATCAAATGCCCATAAGTGGTTTGAAAACTGTATACATCCTGGGTAACCTCTGTGTTAAATCTTGACCAGCTATGTCCATCCCATATGAGTACAGAGTCCTGATCGCTGATCATTTTTGGCTTTTTCACGAATATGTGGCCACTAAATGATTCGATGAGACTGTAATGATATTGATAATTGATATTTGTCATCCTTTTCCAGGCCTCGAAATTGGCCAGGTTTGGACTGTCAACAGGGGCATAATAAATACCTTTTTCGGTGGCAGCAAAAAAGGCTGTGTCATTATAAGTAAGGTCAAGCACATCAATATGATCGCCGTTGGGCCCAATATAATACGTATCGTGGATCTCCTCTCTGACAATATCCAGTACTACAATACCAAAGCCACAGGAAAGGTATGCATAATCACCCTTGTTGGTGATCTTGTTAATGGTCTTTTTCCCCAGTATTTGCTTCATCTTGATATCCGGAATGTTAATGATATAGTTATCCTTGATCATATCAATATTGGTATTGGTATAAGCAATAACCAGGGTTTGATTTGGCTCGCTGTAACGAATATCATTGATCCCGATATCAGATAATCCTGTAACTTTTGTCAGCCTTTCAAACCTGTCTTCTTCTTTATAATACTTAATGATACCAAAAGGAGAAGCGCAGTAAATGATATTTCCTGCTTCTGTAACCGCAACATTGTTATTCCAGGGAAGATGGTCGCGCCACTGCCCAATGCCAACGTCCTGTGCCATCATTCCGGAAATAAATATGCTTAATATGATTGCTGTGAAGAGCGGCCTGATATATTTCATTGAAATTTAATCGATTAATATTCTTTTGCTGAATGGTATATTCTAAACTAAAAAAAGATGCTTTTATTGTAGAATCAAGCTTTTGCCGTTTGCTTGCCTTAAGCTGATCCAAAATTAATGGATTCGTATGAAAGAGATCATTAAATTTGTAGATAATCAGCTGCCTGAGCATAAATTATTTCATCATTGGGAAAAACAGAATTTATCTCAAATATAATTCAAATCGGTGATTTGCCAATGGGCGGATCATATCCGGTCCGTGTACAATCCATGACCAATACCAGCACTATGGATGTAAAATCCACAGTAAGACAATGCATTGCATTGATTGAGGCAGGATGTGAAATGGTCAGGATTACCGCCCCCGGGGTGAAAGAGGCGCATCAATTGGAGATCATCAAAAATGAATTGACAAAGCTAGGCTTTACAGTTCCCCTGATAGCAGATATTCACTTTAACCCCAAAGCAGCTGAAGTGGCCGCTGGTATTGTGGAAAAGGTTAGGATCAACCCCGGGAACTATGTGGACAGAAAAATAGCTTCTGCTGAAGTAATCAGCGATAAGGAATACCAGGAGGAGCTCTATAGGATCAGGGAACGGATCTCTCCTCTTATTGAAATCTGTAAATCGCATAACACAGCCATGAGAATTGGGGTGAATCACGGTTCATTGTCGGAAAGGATTATGAACCGCTATGGAGATACTCCATTGGGGATGGTTGAGTCAGCTCTTGAGTTTGCTAAGATCTGCCGGTACCTGCAATTTGAAAACCTGGTATTATCGATGAAATCAAGTGATGTCAAGCAGATGGTCTATGCCACACGCCTGCTGGTACAGCGAATGATCAAAGAAGACATGGCTTTCCCGATTCACCTTGGTGTTACTGAAGCAGGGGATGGGGAGGATGGCAGGATCAAATCGGCAGCCGGTATTGGTGCACTGCTCGCCGATGGCATTGGTGATACGATCCGGGTTTCATTAACGGAAGATCCTGTTGCTGAAATACCCGTTGCCAGGATGATCACCAGGAGATTTGCCGAAACCAGAGATCAAAATGCTGAAAATATGATTTCGGATGTCATGGATTTACCACTTGCTTATCAAAGGCAATTGTCAGAATCTGTTCAGCATATTGGCGGCACACAGATTCCTGCAGTTACAGGTGAAATACCGGATAAACTTATTGAATCGGGACAGCTTAACCTTGTCCGGTTTACTTTATCAGATCCCCTGAAGCGTATTTTTGAATCCATACACCGTGTTAAAGACCAGGAGAAAAGCCATCCCCTGATATTTCAAATTGACTGCTCCGGTGCTGGTTTTGAAGAGGTGATGATCAGCGCTTCTGCCCTGATTGCCAGGCTGATGATTGACGGGTATGGTGATGGGCTGCTGATCAAAGGTACGGGCCCCGGACATCAATATATCAAAATTGAACTTGGTATTCTGCAGGCTTTGCGACTGCGCATTTCCAAAACAGAATATATTGCCTGCCCTTCCTGTGGCCGGACCCAATTTGACATTCAGGATGCACTGAACAGGATCAGGAATGAGACATATCACCTTAAAGGCCTGAAAATCGGTGTTATGGGTTGTATTGTGAATGGGCCCGGTGAGATGGCTGATGCAGATTATGGCTATGTGGGCTCCGGGAATGGGAAAGTCTCATTGTACAAAGGGAAAGAAATAGTCCAAAGAAATATTGATGAAAACCAGGCTGTGGAAGCCCTGCTGAAACTCATCAAGGACAATGGTGATTGGGTGAATTTATAAAGGTGCTTCCACCTCTTTAATGATCATGTTTAAACACCTGGGAATGATTTCAAAATCGTATGGTGCATGACCCAGCGATTCTCCATCAGATTCAAGCTTCAATGAAGCACCCTGTTTCCTCCTGATCCGGATTGCTTTTCCCTTGTGTAGTTGTATAAAAGAGAGATGTTCAAAATGTCCGCTAAAGAGTTTTTTGAGATGCAACAAAGCCTGGTATTTGTGAATAGACTTTATCAGTGTAATATCGAATATCCCATCATCGGGTATTGCGTAAGGGCACTGCATCATACCCCCCCCATTATATTTACAGATACCTACACTCATGCTGAATACTTTTCCTGTAAATATGTTTTTCCCGTCAATGTCTATTTCAAGGGTTGATTGACTGTATTCAAACAGGCCAAGCAGGAGGCTGATCAGGTAAGCAAAGGTCCCGCCGCGGCCCTTCTCTTTCATTTGATTGGTTTTATGGGCAACCAGCCCATCATAGCCCAAACCGGCCATGTTGATAAAATACCGTGTGTGTGGATTTTTATCGTGATAAGTAACCTTTCCTGCATCATGTAGAAAAGTTTTATGTTTCCTGATAACCTTGATCGCTTTTTTATATTTGCCCGGGATCTTAAAGGTCCTGCTCCAATCATTGCCTGTGCCCACCATAATTATTCCCACAAGTATCTCTGTGCCAGGGTACCTGCCCTGTGTTAAAACTCCGTTCACCACTTCATTCAATGTTCCGTCTCCACCGACAACAATGATTTTTTTAAATCCCCTGTTGATGTAAGCGGAGGAGAGTTCGATGGCATGATTGCGATGTGTGGTAAATAAGGGCGTATAATCGAAGCCGGCTTTATCTAACAAGGCGGCTATCTTTGGCCAGTCTTTTTCACCCTTTTTCGCCCCGGCATTTGGATTGATAATAACCAGCCAGTTTTTTAGATATGATGCTTGATCGGAATGCTTCATTTGCCGATACCCCGTTATTTAAATACGTACTTTATCTTTTCTGCCGAAAAGCAATAAGGATGTGAAAAATGCAAATATCGTTGCTCCAGCCTGTGTTTCAATGGTGTCCTCTGTAATCATCGATAAGGTGATGATGATGAAAAAGCTGAGGTAAAAATAATCACTGAACATATTTAGTTTGATGGGAGGATAAAGCAGTGTGATTAAAAACCAGATCAAACCCAGTATTCCGAAACCAATAAAAATGGCAAGCAATTGATTATGGGAACGCCAACGGAAAGGTTCCTTTAACTGAGAATTCATCTTATCATACTGGCTGTCAAAAGCTATATCCAGGTCACCTGTCCCCACTCCGGTAAGCCAGTGATCCTTAAGTATACCTGTTGATGCTTTCCAGTATTCAAAGCGCTGGAATAAGGACATGCCACTCGGATTATTTGAAATCTGGTAATGCTTAAATCCCCATATCAATTTATACAGACGAACATAAAAATGCGATTTCTCATGGTAGATGACATTCGCAACACCTTGTTCAACAAGGTTAATTTCTTCCTCACTCAATTTATTCACACCTTCGGCATCCTTCCTGAACCCCTTGGAAGTAAGAAAACGCATCAGCGTGAATTTTAAAGTTTGTGATCTGGCATCTTCACCATCAAAATCCATATCACTTCTTTGGTTCCAGGCCTCTCTCATTTCCCTGGTTGCAATATAAATCCAGACATAATATCCATTCTCGATTTCATTAATGCTTGTATCATTCCAGTAAAGATTGCCCTGAGCGGTTTTTTTATCCAAATTACTGAACGATACAGGATGTACTTTATAGACATCATTCGCAATGCTTATTAAAAAATAGATAAATAAGCCCAGGGTCACAATAATACCCGTAGGCACCCCAATTCTAAGGAATATATTTTTCGTTCGGAATAGACCTATGACAAGCAGGATCAATAAGGTTAATGACAGGATTACCAGGCCGGTCATGGAAGCAGAAATAAATAGATAAATGATAAACCAGATTGCGATAAGAAAAAAGATGAGCTTCCGGAAAAACCGGAATCCCTTTTCGCGAAAGATAAAAAACAAGAGGATAAAAAATGCATATACAATCAATAAACTGAAACGGATATGGGATATAAATATGGATATATACCTTGTATCTGTAATGTCTTGTGTCAGGAGGATTTGTGTACTGATCAGTGTGCCTGCAAATACAGCAGCAGTGAAGAGCAATATCAGGAATCTGAATTTTTTAAAATCCAGAGATGGTGAAACGGAAAAGATGACAGGAAGAATAAAAATTGGGAGCTTAACCCGAATATCTTTGAAGGCGTAGGGAAGGTCAGTAGTATAGAGTAATCCAATAATGTGCAACAGGAAAATGCTTGAAAAGATAATGGCTGGCAGGTTTTCTTTTTGAAAGAATTTTCTGAAAATCCGATAAACACTTTCAGCAAGCAGCATGATTCCCATTGGAATAAATAAGAGGATCACTTTTGCAGTGGGTGATTTGAAAAACCCCAGGGCTCTTTGACGGTTGATATGATCCAGAAGCAGTGTTCCCGCAAGGGTAAACTGGGAAACACTCATCATAAATTTAGACAGGGGTATAGATACTACCATAAGTGCCATGGCACCCAAATACATCCATGTAATGATCTTTTTATGCTCCATAAAATCCCAAGCTCAATATTACACAATTTTTGTCAAATGTTCAAGCACACTTTCCGGGGATATATCCCGGATACAATTACAATCCTGGCTTTTTCTGCAATCATTACAGGTTTTATCCTGTACAAGATAAGTGGCTTTCGCACCGAGAGGAGCCCATCTTCCCGGATGCATGGGACGTATTGGAGGGTAAATCCCTATGGCCTGTATTCCAAAAGCTGCTGCCAGATGTAAGGGTCCTGTACTGGCTGCCAGCAATCCATCTGCTTTATAGATTACACCCAGTAATTCTTTCAAAGAAAGCTGTCCACATAAGTTTACAACATGTGGGTTTTCGGTGAACAGGGAAGAAGCTTCAATCAGCTTCCCTTCATCTCCGGTACCGGTGACAAAGACCCTGAACCGGCTTTGAGGCAGTAACCTGATTAATGCTTTGAAATTATCCAGGCCCCATTCCCGGGCACTTCCTTTTGATTTGGGATGAATGATAAGATTAAAACGATCTGTGTCAAAAATCCCATCCAGCTTGCCCCCAGGGAACTCAGGTTCACGAAATCCATAATACTGCGGAATACTGTCCAGTGTAAATTGCTTTTTCCCTGTGATGGAACCAATAAGCTTCAGGTTAAGCTGGGCCTCATGTAAATCAGACTTACGGCGGGATAAGCAAACAAGATGATTACAGGTCGTCCAGTGATATAAACGATTGGTCGTTCCCATCCGTACCGGGATCCTGGCTCGTTTGGAGAGCCTGGCGATAGCCTTTACGGGAAAGACGTGAATGATCAGGTCTGCTTTCGTTTCCCTGATTAGTTTAACCTGTTCAGCATGATCGCTTCTGCGAATCTCATCCCAGTCGATAAAGGCATCTACATGTTCAGATAATGCAATGATATCCCGGGTATAAGCCCGGCCCAAAAAGGTAATTTTACAATCCTGCATCACTTCTTTCAACACGCCCGCCATGGGTAAGGTCAGCATAACATCTCCAATACTGTCAGTTCGGCTGATGATGATGTGCTTAAATTGCTTCCTGTCCATCCCTGTAAACAGATTATTTTTTTCCTAATTGCTTTAGTTTAATATATTTCAGAAAGGTAGCATGAGCAGATATCCTGCAAATAACATAACCGTAATACCCATCCAGAAACCCCAGGTTGATAAAATAATCACGAACAAATTTCAGGCATGGATTAAACAGGATATTGAAGAGGAATGATTTTTTTCCCTTGGCATGCAACATTCTGGCGGTAATATCGGAAAAATGGTTGGCCTGGGCCACATGTTGTGAAATGGAATAATAAGAATAATGCAACAAGTCACCTTTCAGATGATGAATACGAGACCCGGGTTTCATTTCAAGCTTATCGTGAGGATTGATGCCGGTCCAACTGACAAGCCGCTTATCAACCAAACGCAATTTCCTGTCGGGATACCAGCCCGAATGCATGATCCACTTCCCGCAGTAATTTGTCATGCGGTTAAACTGGTAACCATCAAATTGGAAGTCATTCTTTATTTGCTGTATGGAAAGCTTAAGTTGATCTGAAAGTGCCTCATCAGCATCGAGCGACAACACATAAACATAAGATGTCTGTGATAAGGCCCAGTTTTTCTGTTCTATATATCCTGCGAATGCATGTTTGATAAACCTGACATTATAACGCTTGCAGATTTCTTCCGTTTTATCTGTGGAAAACGAATCCACCACTATGATCTCATCAGCAATATCAACGACAGACTGAATGCATCGTTCAATGTTTTTTTCTTCATTAAGGGTGATGATGACAACTGATATTTCTGACATCATGTGCTGTTTGTGAGTATTGACATCAAATATAATTATTTTCTCCAGAAGGTGGGAGAGATGAGGATAAGGACCGTGAATAGTTCAAGCCTTCCCAATAGCATGAGCAGGGATAGAAACCATTTTCCAAAAACAGGGATGGCTGCATAGTTGCCAACCGGTCCTACCTGGCCCAGGCCGGGACCAATATTTCCGAGTGTGGCGATGGATGCCCCAATTGCCGATTGGTAATCCAACCCGAGCAAGGTCATTACCAGGGCGCCAAAAGCAAAAATAAAGATGTAGATCAGGAAAAAGGCCATGATCTTATAGATGATCTCCTGTGATACCGGTTTTCCACTCAAGCGTACAGGAATTATGGCCTGTGGATGGATCAGTCGTTTGAGCTCCAGGGCAGAGTTCTTGAACAACAGGAGCTGACGCATAACTTTAATACCGCCAGCAGTTGATCCGGCCATTCCTCCAACAAACATGAGCAGGAAGATGATGAACCACATGGATCCGGGCCACAACAGGTAATTATCTGTGATATATCCGGTGGTGGTGATAATGGACACAACCTGGAACAGAGACTTCCTGAAAGCTGTCCCGAATGGAAGGTCGCTGGTAAATGTCAGGGTAAAGGTGATGGCCAGTCCGGTAAATACGATCAGGTAAATGAAATTCCTGAACTCCTCATTCTGCCATACTTTCCTGATTTTACCGTGCAGGGCCATATAATGTAGGGTAAAATTTGTTCCGGCCAGGATCATGAAAAAGATAATGACATACTGTATAAAAGGGGAATAACCTGCTACACTGGTGTTTTGTGTGGAGAAGCCTCCGGTTGCCACGGTTCCAAAAGTATGACATAAGGCATCAAATAAGTCCATTCCACCCGACATCAGTAAAATTGTTTCAACAATGGTAAAAAGTACATAAATACCCCACAGGCGTTTGGCAGTTTGTGTGATCCTGGGATGTAATTTGTCTTTGGTTGGCCCGGGCATTTCCGCTGCATACAATTGCATACCGCCAATGCCCAAAGCCGGAAGTATGGCCACAGATAAAACAATGATCCCCATACCCCCGACCCAATGGGTCATGCTTCTCCAGAAGAGGATTCCTTTAGGCAGGGCTTCAATATCGGTCAGAATGCTTGCACCCGTGGTGGTAAAACCGGAAATGGTTTCAAAAAAGGCATCTGTAAATGAAGGGATAGCCCCGCTGAGCATAAAGGGTAATGTGCCAAACAGGGAAATCACGATCCAGGTAGTGGATACAATGATATAACCCTCCCTTTTTCCAATATTTTTTTTGAGGTTCTTTTTGGTAAGCAGTAATACAACACCTCCAACCGCAGCAGTGATCAAGCCTGATATAAGGAGCGCATAGCATTTTTCATGACAGTACAAGACCGACATGGGGATACAGGCCAGCATAAAAATCCCTTCAATCAATAAAAGCGCCCCAAGGGTGCGAAAAATGATCTTTAGATTGATATCAAATATACCTGACATTATCTGAAGGCTTAATTGAATAGTCGGTCCACCTTATGAATGGCTTCGGGGAGGGTAAAAACAACAACTTTATCATTTTCCTGTATCTGGAAATCACCTATAGCAATATAGCTTTCTTTTCCACGAACAATACCACCAATAATTGCCCCTTTGGGTATGCTGAGGTGACGAATAGCTTTCCTGGTGATCGGTGAATGGGCCCTGGCAACAAACTCAAGCACCTCTGCATTAATACCACTCAGGCACTTGATGGATGTAACTTCGGCATTCATGGTAAAGCGAACGATATAACTGGCGGTACTTAGTTTCTTATTGATGATACTGTCGATCCCGATATTCTGAGAAATATCAATGTATTCTATGTCCTCAACCAGAGCAATGGTACGGTTTACCCCGAATTTCTTTGCCTGAAGGCAACTTAAAACATTGGTCTCCGAGCTATTGGTAACGGCAATAAAAGCATCCATCCCTTTGATGTCTTCTTCCTGCCAGAGTTGTATATCTCTTCCATCTCCATGAATGATCAGGGTGTTCTCCAGGTAATTGGCGAGTTGCAAACTCTTGTCTTTGTTTTGCTCAATCAGTTTGATATTCAGATTTTTTTCGAGCTTCTTGGCCGTTGTTCTGCCAACCCTTCCGCCGCCGATAATAAGCACATCCCTGATGGCAACCCTGGTCTTACCGCCCAGTTTGATCAGGTCTTCAATGCCCCCCGGCTTGGTAATGACATAACAAAGGTCATTGGGTATGAGCATGTCATCCCCCTTTGGGATAAGGGTTTTGCCTTCCCGGTGGATGGCCACAGCACGAAAATCCAAATGTGTAAAGTCTTCCGCGACCTGGTTCAGGGTTTTGTTTGCAACCGGTGCAGTTTCACTTAGCTTGATGAGAAACAAGAATAATTTGCCGTCTGAAAAATCAAAGATCTCCGTTGCTGCCGTCTGGTTAAGCAAGTTGGTAATTTCATCAGCAACAATAGCTTCGGGGCAGACGACAGAGTCTACCCCCATCTGATTGAAAAAAGCCTGGTTGGCGGGTTCCAGGTATTCAAGGTTATTAACCCGGGCTATGGTGCGCTTGGCTCCCAATTGTTTACCCAATCCGGCAGTGATGATATTGATCCTTTCATCATGAAGGACTGAAATAAGTAAATCTGCCTTTTTAGTGTTGGCACTTTTTAATACATTAACGGATGTAGAATCGCCCTTAATGGCCATCAGGTCAATATGGGATTCGACCAGATTGATCAGGTCTTCATGTGGGTCAACAATAGTTATGTTGTGGTTTTCAAGAGCCAGCTCCTGGGCCAGGTGCAAACCGACCTCTCCGTCTCCTGCGATAACAATATTCATCAGTATTAGTTTTTACACTTTGCGAATATAAAAGAATATGTCAATAAAATCCAAATCTTATTTAATATTCCCCTGAATATCAATAGAAAACTGATCCCAATCCAATCCTACCCGGAATGCTTCCCGGATGTTCTTCAACTGAACGGCAGTAAGGGTGAAACTCATCGTCTTTTCCTCTCCTGCAGGTACCTGGGCCATAATACTGCCCTCAGGATCAAGGATCATTGAATCTCCTGTGTATTCAACCTGCTTACCATCTTTTCCAATTCGATTCACGCCAATGACGTAGGCTTGATTTTCTATAGCCCTGGAGATCAATAAAGATTTCCAGATATTGGCCCGTGCAGCCGGCCAGTTGGCAACATAGATCAGGATGTCATATTCATATTGCCCATCAAGTAAGCTGTTTTTGCTCCATACCGGAAAACGCAGGTCATAACAAACCATGGGCTTAATTTTCCAGCCTTTATAATGGATGATTGTTCTTTGGCTTCCCTGTGAAAACCTCTTGTGCTCCCCGCTCATCCTGAACAGGTGTCTCTTGTCATAAAATGAGGATGAGCCATCAGGATGTACAAAGTAAAACCTGTTAAAATACGCTTCCTGATCTTTGATGATCAGGCTCCCGGCAATGGCACAACTCTTATTGAGGGCTTGCTCGTGCATCCAGGCCAGGGTGGGTCCATCTGCTGTTTCTGCAAATGATTCCGGTTCTACAGTGAAACCGGTATTGAACATCTCAGGAAGGATGATCAGGTCAGGACTGGTGCTTAACATCCCGAACTTTTGTTCCAGCATTTTCCGGTTAGCTTCAGGATCCTCCCAGAAAAGGGGTGTTTGTAAAACTGCTATTTTCAGATCTTGCATAATATTTCTGCTGCTTGTTTCAGGGTTCCCTTCTTTTTGGCAAAGCAAAATCGCAAGGTTTTATGATCGGTTTTTTTATGGTAAAAAGAGGATAATGGGATCGCGGCAATGCCTTGTTCTTTAATCAATCGCATGGCGTAATCGAAATCATATTCATCCGTGATATTGCTATAGCCAAGAGCCTGAAAATAAGTCCCATAGGATGGAATTATCCTGAAGCGTGAGTTTTCAATCCTGCTTACAAAATAATTCCGTTTTTCCTGGTAGAATTCACCCAGATTGACATAACTTTTTTCATCTTCAAGGAAATCGGCAATAGCATGCTGAATGGGCGTATTACAGGTAAACACCACAAACTGATGAACCTTTCTGAATGCCGCTGTCAGGTTCTCCGGGGCCAGCACATATCCCATTTTCCATCCTGTGGCATGATATGTTTTGCCAAATGAGCCGATGACAAAAGAACGCTGTGCCAGTTCGGGATAAAAACAGATGCTTTCATGACGCATCTTATCGAAGACGAAGTGTTCATATACTTCATCACTAAGGATCAGGATATTGGTGTTTTTGACCAGTTGCTCCAGCCGTTCCATGTCTTCTTTTTGCAATATGCTACCCGTAGGATTGTGGGGAGAATTGATGATGATCATCCTTGTCCTGTTAGAGATCAGCCGGGGCAATTGTTCCCAGTCAATGCGGTATTCCGGGAAGGTAAGTTGCGTATACTTCACCGTTCCTCCATTCAGCTTTACTGAGGGTACATAACTGTCGTAGGCAGGTTCAAAAACAATCACCTCATCATCTTTGTGAACCATAGCTGTGATTGCGGTATAGATGGCCTGGGTAGCGCCGGCCGTAATGTTGATCTCTTTTTCTGCATCATAGGAGATCCCGTATATCTTCTTGCATTTTTTGGCGATGTTTTCACGAAGCCTGGACACACCGGGCATGGGAGCATACTGGTTAAAGCCTTTTTTCATGTAATGGTTAACCCGGGTGATCAGCTCCCCGGAGATATCAAAATCAGGAAAGCCCTGGGATAAGTTGAGGGCCTGATGCTGGTTTGCTGCCTGACCCATGACTGCAAATATGGATGTTCCCACCCCCTGTAATTTTGATTGAATATTGCCTTCGTAATGCATGTCTCTTGAATTATGTCTTTCCGTTTGAACAAATTTAATCATTAATGGTATTGTTTACGACAAAGTCATAATTTTGCAGGCAATACATATGTGATTAAAAGATACCATACACATGAAAACAATCGACAATTATCATTTTCAGGGAAAAAAAGCACTCATCCGCGTGGATTTTAATGTTCCCCTGGATGATCAGTTTCATATCACAGATGCCAGCAGGATCAATGCAGCTATTCCAACGATCAACAAGATACTGGATGAAGGTGGCTCCGTAATCCTCATGTCACACCTGGGAAGGCCGAAAGAAGGCCCGGAAGATAAATTTTCGCTCAAACACCTGCTCCCGTACCTGTCTGAAAAACTGGGTCTTGATGTGCAATTTGCCAATGATTGTGTTGGACAGGAGGCATTGGACTTAGCTTCATCCTTAAAACCTGGAGAAGTGCTCCTTCTGGAAAATCTGAGATTCTACAAGGAAGAAACAAAAGGAGATGAGTCCTTTGCTGAAAAGCTGGCCCGGCTTGGAGATGTTTATGTGAATGATGCTTTTGGAACGGCCCACAGGGCACATGCTTCCACGGCTATTATTGCCAGTTTCTTTCCGGATGAAAAATTGTTCGGGTATATCATGGGTAATGAACTGAAGAATATTGGGAAAATTCTCCATGATCCCCAGAGGCCCTTTACCGCCATTCTGGGTGGGGCTAAAGTATCAGGAAAGATAGAGATCATCAGGAACCTGCTGGATAAGGTGGACAACCTGATCATTGGAGGGGGGATGATGTTCACTTTCATCAAGGCCATGGGAGGTGATATTGGGAATTCACTTATCGAGGAAGACCTGGTAGAGCTTGCCAGGGAAACCCTTGTAGAAGCCGGGAATATAGGCACACGGATCCTGATGCCCATTGATGCGGTAGCGGCCAGTGCTTTTGAAAATGATGCAGAAAAAATCGTTTGTAAAGCTGGTGAGATCCCTGAGGGCTGGATGGGATTGGATATCGGTCCGGAAACCCAGCTTTTGTTTGCCGATGTCATTAAATCTTCAAAAACCTTGCTCTGGAATGGCCCCATGGGCGTTTTTGAAATGTCCAATTTCGAAGCGGGTACCAAAAGCGTCGCCCTTGCTGTTGCAGAAACCACCGGAAAGGGAGCTTTTTCATTGATAGGAGGAGGTGATTCTGTTGCGGCTATCAATAAGTATGGCCTTGCAAAACAGGTTAGTTACGTATCCACTGGCGGTGGTGCGATGTTGGAGTATATTGAGGGGAAGCAATTGCCAGGCGTTGTCGCAGTGACCACTGACCAGTGACCACTGACCAGTATTCAGGATCAGACAGATTTAAGCACGTCATCATCCAGCTTGATATCCCGTACGTCATCGACGTTTAGTCTCGGAATAATCGTAGGGGCAAATCTTTCAACAGGCTTATACAGGAAGGAACCGTCTCTCAATTTTGGCGTGATAATGCTTTGGTTTGCATCAAAGCTATTGATTACCAAAATGATGATGCTTAAAAGGAAAGCAGCTTTAACGAGACCAAATGCCAGGCCTGCAAGTTTATTTAACAATCCCAGGGCCAGGATATCAATGAATTTTTCAATGATCCTGCCGATAAGGTAAA
>JAUXCL010000219.1 GCA_030618905.1 Bacteroidales bacterium
GAGGTCGTTATTTCTGCCAATAAGTGGGAGCAAAAAAGGAGCGAGGTGCCCAATAAGATTGTAACCATTACTGCAGAACAAATCGAATTTGAGAATCCTCAAACATCAGCAGATATGCTTGGGTACACCAACCAGGTTTTTATACAGAAGAGCCAGTTGGGAGGGGGAAGCCCAATGATCAGGGGCTTTTCAGCAAACTCAGTGCTGATCGTTATTGATGGAGTGAGGATGAATAATGCCATTTATCGCAGTGGAAATTTGCAAAATGTAATTTCACTTGATCCTAACAGCATGGAGGGTGTCGAAGTGATATTTGGTCCCGGTTCAGTAATCTATGGAAGTGATGCCCTGGGGGGGGTCATGGACTTTCATACCAAGCAACCCTACTTTGCTGTTGATAAAAAAGTTATGGTGAATGGCAACGCGATGGCCCGTTACATGTCGGCCAATAATGAAAGAACAGCCCATGTTGATATCAACATTGGACTTAAGAAGTGGGCCTTCCTGACAAGTATAAGCACAAGTTACTTCGACGATTTGCGGATGGGTAGCACCAGGCATGATGATTATTTGCGCCTGGAATATGTGAAACGCGAAAATGGCATTGATGAAATGGTGAAGAATGAGGATGCCCGTATACAAAAATTTTCCGGTTACGACCAGTTTTTCCTGATGCAAAAGATCAGGTTCCAGCCTTCAAAAGATTTGGATTTTAATTATGGTTTTTATTACTCAGAAACTTCGGATGTGCCCAGGTACGATCGCCTGATTCAATATAAAGACGATGTGCTTAAGTATGCGGAATGGTTTTACGGCCCGCAGAAATGGATGATGCATGCCCTGACAGGTTCAATTCTCAACAGGGAGGGGATGTTCACTAATGCGAAGCTTACCCTTGCATATCAATTTTATGAGGAAAGCCGGAACAGCCGGAAATTTGGCCTGAATGATATGAAAGTACAGCGGGAAAAGGTGAATTTGTATTCAGCCAATTTTGATTTTGATAAGCTGCTGAGAAATGCGCAACATCTGTTTTACGGTGCGGAAATCATTTACAATGATGTGAATTCTACTGCTGTAGATAAAGACATTACTGACAACAGCGAATCTCCTGAAGGAACGCGTTACCCCGGCGGGATCAATGATTATATAACGGCTGCAGCATACCTGAGTTATAAGCATAATTTCAATCAGAAACTAACGGCCATTGCAGGGCTGAGATATTCCTATGTCTACCTTCATTCAACAATAGGGGATAGCAATTATTACAAACTGCCTTATACTGAAATTACCTTAAAAAATAATGCGCTGAATGGCAGTGTTGGTTTGACTTACCGGCCTGGCAAAAGCTGGCAATTCAATTTGAACTTATCATCTGGTTTCAGGGCTCCCAACCTGGATGATGTGGCGAAGGTATTTGATTCGGAACCGGGAAATGTCATTGTCCCCAATAGAAACCTAAAACCTGAATATGCCTACAATCTTGACCTGGGTTTTATCAAACAATTCAACAGTAAGATCAGGCTTGAAGCATCCTTTTTCTTCACCCGCTTAATTGATGCGATGGTCAGGAGAGACTTTACCTTTAATGGTCAGGATTCAATCATGTATGATGGCGAATTGAGCAGGGTGCAGGCCCTGGTGAATACTTCGAGCGGGACACTTGCAGGAGGAAGTATCTTATACTCAATGGAATTTGCGCGCTACTTTATATTCACGACCAACCTGACCTATGTTTGGGGAGAAGACAGTGATCACTACCCTTTACGGCATGTTTCCCCTCTTTTCGGAAATACCTCCCTGGCTTTTCGTTACCGGAAGTTACAGGCCCAGGTTTATGCCTTGTATAACGGAGAGATCAGCAACGACAGGCTGGCATTATCGGAGCAGGCAAAATTACATATGTATGCTAAGGATGTAAATGGCAATCCTTATGCACCGGGTTGGTGGACACTGAATTTCAGGTCATCATTTACCATCAATAAAGTCTTGACACTTGATGTGGGGGTTGAAAACATCCTGAATTATCGTTACAGGCCGTATTCTTCAGGGATTGTATCTCCGGGGGTTAACTTCATTGCTGCCATCAGGGCTAAATTTTAAAAAACACCTTCTCTTTCCGACCTGATTCAGGTCAGCCTAATTTAGAAACATTTACAGAAAATACAGATCTACTGGTGGATTACTCTTTTTCAATAACCCTGGCATAGGCAACTGGCGGATTTATGGAATCATCAACTTTATATTCAATGATATCCGGATGATCTTTTAGCATACGGGATAAGCGACCATATTTGACACCTTTTTTTCTCAGAGAGGCACCAATCTTAGCCAGGTTAGCCCACCCAGTCTCATCTGCACCTTTGGTGATGGCTTCCTTTAGTATATCTTGAAGCTCTGATTTATCCATAATTCTTATATTATCATAAGGGGTTTTTAATGATTTATAATATAAAGCATTAAGAATAAATACACTACGTCTTTCAAAGATACCTCAATTCAAGTCAAAAGTCAATAAAAGCGATCACATATTTATGGGGGGCTACAAATATTCGACCCCTCCGGGGTCATTGATAAATAACAAATAAGAAAAGCCAAATTCCAAATAATTCCGAAATTACAAATCCTAAAATTCAAACATGGTAATTTTCCTGTTCAGTGTTCACTGCTTTCATCATTCTCAATAATAATATCAAGTTATTTCTAGAAGTAAAATTGCTTCAGCTAGCCAGTGGGTGGAGTGCACGAATGGTGTGGCCCTTTCGGGGCCTGTGCGGTGGGATGTTCCGTCAGCCTCTTTTATAGATGATCGCAACAACCGTGACATCATCACCGCCCATGTTTATGGTCATGCCATAAGGCTTATCGGGCTTGATATCAATCTGGGCATCACCGGCTTTACCGGTCAGTTGTTCCCAAATGGTAACTGCCTGGTGCACACCCGTGGCTCCGGTTGGGTGTCCCCAGCCAATTAGTCCGCCGGTGGTATTGAAAGGAATCTTTCCATCTCTTGCCGTATGCCTGGCAGCCACAAAGTCAGCGCCTTCGCCGGGTTTTGCAAATCCCAATGCTTCAACAGCCAGGATACCGGCTATTGTGAAACAATCATGGGTTTCAATGGTACCCAGTTGATCAATGCTGATACCTGCAGATTCCAGGGCCTGTTGAGCAGCCTTTTTAATGGCTGTTACCTCTGTCAGGTCCGGAGGATCATTGGTGATGTTCCGTTCCACCTGTGCAAAACTGACAACTTCCACCGCATCCTTTTTATCAACTCCGCATCTGGCAAGCCCTTCTTCCGACATGATGGCAATGGCCGAGGCACCATCTGATACCTTTGAGCAATCAAGAACACTCAGGTGATCGACAAAAAATCTGCCATCGGGCTTACGGCTCATGTATAGTCCTTCCAGGTCATCTATTTTATTTTCATATTCCTGGGCGGTAGGACAAAGCCTTGCGTTTTCCATTGCATTCACAAACCACTGTGCCAATCCCTTACGGGCTTTGTCAAAGCCATACTTCTCATAATAAGCTCCTGCCCTGTTGCTAAACTGCCCCGGGAAAAAGTAAGCATGTCCGTTCTTTCGCTTTCCATACCATCCTGCTCCGGCCAGCACATCCGCTCCATAAATAGCTTTCATGGTATTCTGCACCTCAACGCCAACACTCAGCACCACATCAGCCGTTTCAGCCAAAATTGATTTAATGCCTGCAGCCAGTCCAAGGGCACCGGATCCGCATGCTCCTTCCACACTGGTGCCGGGTTTCCATTGCAA
>JAUXCL010000139.1 GCA_030618905.1 Bacteroidales bacterium
CCATTCATCAAATCCTGCCTGTTACTGCTGATGCAAATGCCCGTTTTGATGCCATTCGCAGGACATATCAATATTTCATTATCCGCAAAAAAGATCCATTCAAACAAGAAACCGCATATCATTATTTTGGACCATTGGATATTGAAAAAATGAATGAAGGCACCAAAATGCTTTTTGAATTTGAAGATTTTACCAGTTTCTCGAAACTCCATACCCAGGTCAAAACAAATAATTGTAAAGTTATGCATGCTGAATGGACTGAAAAGGATGGTGATTTGGTCTTTACCATCACAGCCGACAGGTTTTTGCGTAATATGGTCAGGGCCATTGTCGGTACCTTATTGGACCTGGGCAGGGGCAAAATCGATCTGCAGGATGTTGTTACGATCATTGAAAGCAAGGATCGGACAAAGGCAGGTGTGAGTGTGCCTCCGGAAGGATTATTCCTGACACATGTTGAATATCCGGAGCATATATTTCTTTGAACATGGACATACGGGTTATTTTTTCCTTAAAATTGCCTTTTCCACAGAGAGGACTATTTGTTCGGCCGACATCCCATACTTTGCCATCAGTTCCCCGGGGTCTCCGGATTCGCCAAAGCGGTCAGGCATGCCAACAAACTCAACAGGGCATGGCAGGTTTGCCGAAAGACATTCTGCCACTGCAGATCCAAGACCTCCGATTACCTGATGTTCCTCGGCAGTCACAATTGCCCCGGTTTCCCGAGCAGCTTTAATAATGGCTTTTTCATCCAGGGGTTTAATGGTGTGCATATTGATCACCCTTGCGCTTATTTCTTTTGATTTCAGCATATTATGGGCCTTCAGGGCTTCCCATACCAGGTGTCCTGTGGCAATAATCGTTGCATCATCTCCCGGTGCCATCGTTTTTGCTTTTCCAATAATAAAATCATCGTCCTGGCTGGTGAAATCAGGAACAGGTGCCCGGCCAAAACGTAAATATACCGGGCCATTAAGCTGTTGAATCGCTGCCAGGGTAGCCAGCCTGGTTTGTGTGGCATCACAGGGTGAAAGCACAGTCATATTAGGCAATACCCGCATGACAGCCAGGTCCTCCAATGCCTGGTGCGTAGCGCCATCAGGGCCCACTGATATACCTGCATGAGCACCGCCAATCACCACATGCAGGTTATTATAACATACTGAAACCCTGATAAAATCAGTTGTTCGTAATGCTGAAAATACCCCATAGGTCGCAAAAACAGGGATCTTACCACATAAAGCCATCCCGGCAGCGACCCCAACACAGTTTTGTTCCGCGATGCCCAAAGAGAAAAAACGATCTGGCAATTCACTTGCAAACAGATCCATACCTACCGATCCTGTGATATCTGCACCCAGTGCCATCACATTGGCATTGATCCTTCCGGCTTCTAAAAGTCCTTCTCCAAAACCACTCTTCGTTGGTCTGTCACCTTTATTGGTAAGTATTTCAGGCCTATATGTCATGCTTGTAATTAGCTTCCAATTCTTTGATGAAATTTACTGCTTCCCGGGCTGTTGGTGCTTTACCATGCCACCTGTAATCATCTTCAATGGAAGGTATCCCTTTTCCCATTATGGTTTTTGCGATGATCACGGTGGGTTTCGCATCTGTTTCTCTTGCATCATTACACGCTTTGATGATTCCCTGGATTTCATGCCCGTCACATTCGATCACGTGCCATCCAAAGGACTTCCACTTATCCGGCAAAGGTTCTATTTCCATTACATCCGAGGTCTTTCCATCGATTTGCACATTGTTTCTGTCAACAATAGCTGTCAGGTTGCCAAGTTTATAATGAGCTGCACTCATTGCCGCTTCCCAGATTGACCCTTCCTGTAATTCTCCATCTCCAAGAATGCTATAGACCCGCCAGTTTTTTTGATCATGAACTGCGGATATGGCCATACCCACAGCCACAGATAATCCCTGGCCCAGAGATCCGGCTGATAATTCCAGGCCGGGCAGGCCATGATCACGGCCAGGATGTCCCTGTAGCCTTGTGCCCAGCTTTCGAAGCGTTGCTAATTCTTTCATGTCAAAGTATCCGGCCCTGGCAAGTGTGGCATAAAGCACAGGGGCAACATGGCCTATGGAAAGTATGAGACGGTCACGGTCTTTCCAATCCGGGAGATCAGGATTATGCTTGATGATGTTAAAATACAAAGCAGTGAATACATCGGCTAAACCCAGCGAGCCCCCCAAATGGCCAGAGCCTGCCCCGGAAAGACTGAGGATAAGGGCTCTTCGAATCTCCAGGGAAACTTGATCCAGCTGCCGGATGTCATTATTTTGTTTCGTCATTATTTGCTGCATAATAATTATTTACTACTCCACCCACTGGCCCATACTAATATCAAGAGTAACAATAATGCCCGACAGGTGCTTCTACAGTTCATGTCAGGCTTGATTTTATAGATTGCTGAAGAAAAAATATGCCACAACTCCTGAATAGGCCAATTTCATCAGAGTCCCTGTCAGGAATCCGATAAAGGATCCAAGTGCTGCGCGAAATGCTTTATTGGAATCAGTACCACCCATCGATTCTCCTATATAAGCTCCGACAAATGGTCCAAGAATAATCCCAAAGATGCCAAAAGGTCCAAGGGTGATACCGGTAATGGGCAGGATAATGATTCCAAATACCAGTCCTATAGCAGATCCCCAAATCCCCCTTTTCGTTCCCCCGAACTTTTTTGTGCCCCAGATAGGGACAACATAATCCAAAACAGTTACCCCGATCATGATCAGGGCCATGACCACCAGAAAATCCGCATCAAAAGGAGCATCTTCAGTGAATTGAAGCATGATCAGCGAGAAATATGCAATCGCCTGGCCCGGTAAAACAGGAAGGATAGACCCGATAATTCCCACTATGAGTAAAATGATACCGATGATGATCAGGAGGATATCCATAACAGACTTCTTGAAACAAAGATATAAACTATTCAAACAAGTATTGCTCCAATGATTCCATTATCTCAGTCGCTTTTCCCTGCAAATAGATATCAGCAATGGAATGTGAATAATTGGAAATATTGGAATTGATTTCAATGATCCTGGCCCCGTTTTGTTTGGCAATATGTGGAATCTGACTTGCCGGCATGATCTCGCCGGTGGTACCGATCACCAGTATCACTTCTGCATTATTCGCAGCTTTCATGCAATTGAGGTAGACATCCTGCGGTATTCCTTCTCCGAAAAATACAAAATCAGGCTTTAGCAATACGCCGGATTTAGGACAGGTGGGGGGCATCCTGGACATGTCTACTTCATCAACATGATACCTGATCATGCCATCCACGGTGACCAGGTATTTTGATGTTCCATGAAACTCGTATACTATCCGGCTACCTGCATCCTGGTGCAAATTATCTATATTTTGAGTAATAATATTATCCAGCAGATTGTTATTTTCCATCCTGGCCAGGACCTCATGGGCTTTATTGGGCTTAGCTTTTCCGAAAAAATCGTAGAAAATCTCTTTGATCACAGTCCATGATTCTTCCGGATTAGCCTGGAAAAAATGTATGTCAAGCAGCATGGGATCATACTTGCTCCAGATCCCATCTTCTCCACGAAAAGGGGGAATCCCACTTTCAACTGAAATGCCTGCCCCGGAAAAAGCAGTAGTATTCTTTGATGCCTTAAGCATCTCCGCAGCTTGTTGAATCTTAATTTCAATCTGGCTCATTTTACCTTCCTATTTACTGACCAATGACTTATATACATTCAATTCGATAATCAAAATCAAGCTGAGGGCGAACTTCCATTGGTGGCCTGTGGTAATGCATATACTTAGATGCTGCCTGTTCTATTTCTTCTATTTGTTCTTTTGTTAATGCCATAGTTTAAATTTTAGAATTTATAATGCCTTTTCTCTTTTGGAATCGATTCTACCCGTACAATATTTATTTCAATTTGCTGAAGACATTTGTGTAAATGTGAAGTGTTTGGTGTGTTTCCAAAAAACATATCTTCTAAATCATACTCATCTAATTTTCCTATTTCTTTAATAAGTTTTTTTGCGTTTTCTAAATATTCTTCTTCGTTTTTGCACGAAGATGCCGAAACCCCAAATTGAAGTGTTAGATCGTGATTAAACTTCTCGGCTTCGAGTATTACTGCCTTATAAGTTTCGTTTGATAAATCGTCTGTATCCATATCATCAACTCTCCATTATTACTTTTAAAATATCCGGGCTTTTCTCCTTAAACTGTGCCATACATTTTACCACCTCATTATTGGGGTCTGTCCATTTTTGCTGAAGTTGTTCTATTACCTCTTCTTTTTCGGCATCGCTCAAAGTATCAAAAGTATCCTGCTTTTGTACCGAAGCAAGATGCTTTGAATAGTTTTAGTTTCATAATTTAGATCAGGTTTTTTAATTCATTGTCAATATATTTTTCCAATTGTTCTTTGCTTGGCAATTGTATCAGGTATCGTTGAACAAAGAGATTCTTATCCATTCCGGCAGTGGCATATTTTACCAAAGCATGGTCTTTGTCGGCAACAAGCAAAATGCCTACAGGGGCATTGTCGTTCGTTTCAATTATTTCGTCTTTGTAATAATTCAGATAAGTATTCAATTGACCAATATCTCCATGGTCAAACTCTCCAATTTTTAAATCAACCAATACATGACATTTGAGAATCCGGTGGTAAAAGGCTAAATCAATAAAATAATATTTTTCACCAATAAGGATTCTTTTTTGTCGTGCTTCAAAACAAAAGCCGTTTCCCATCTCAATAATAAATTCCTGCAAATGGTCTAAGAGGGCGGTTTCCAAGTCCGATTCTTCAACAACATCTTTAATCTTCAGATCAAGAAATTCGAAAGCATAGATATTTTTAATAATGTCGGTTGCTTTTTGCGTTAAGGTTTTTTCCTGAACTATTTCCGATAGTTTTTCAGGTTTGGCAGATAGCCCACTACGCTCATAATACAAACTTGAAATTTGCCTTTTCAGTTCTCTTACACTCCAAATACCTTTAATGCATTCTATTTCGTAAAAGGTGCGTTTGAGTTTATCATCTACTTTTAGGAGCAATTCCAAATGAGAATACGAAAGCCGGGTGATTATCCTTTCGGGAGGTACTGTTAAACCACTCCCTGAGTCAGGTTCTAAATGCTTTTGCAATTCGGGGGACGCTGTCCCCTGAATTGTTAATTGTTTTAAAACGGGGGGCAGTGTCCCCCGAATTTTATCATTCTCAAAAATAGCGTTCAGAGACTGCTTTATTTGTGGGTACAATGAATAAAAACGCCTAAAGTTCCGTAATGACCTTTCATCTAAACCCTTTATGTTTTTAAATTCGGCAGCAAGTTTCGGAATTAATTTTGAACCGTATTCTGCTCTATCCAATCCATTTTGCTCATACTCCACGATATAATACCCAATCAGCCAATTACGAATAGTTAAAGCCTGATTCACCGAATTTGCTGCTTGTTGTTGTAATTGCTTATGCGCAATTGAAATATTCTCAACGAGTATTCTGAAATCTTTCATCATTTATGTTGTTACCAAAAACCAGGTAATTAAATCAAAATTATCAAGATGATACTTTTCACTGGTTTTGATATTTTGTTTCACTCGTTTAATTGCACTTTTATCTCCTTTTCGCAATTTTGCAAGCAAGTCTGTTGCTTCTTTTCCCATTTTTTCTCTACAGCTCCATCCCGAGCACTTCGACTTAGCTCAGTATAAACTCCGTCAAAGGGGACTAATCACTTCAAGTATTCCTTATACACCTCTTCCAGCTGTACCACTTTAATATCCAAGAAATTAGATAAATACTTATCGAGAAAGGGCTTGTGACTGGCACTTATGATGATCAGGGCTTTGTAACCCGGATAAAGCGCTGTCATTTCACGAATATGGGATGCAATCCTCATATTCCGGGCCTCCCAAAGCGCAATGCGGCTTAAGTCGTGACCTGAAGATAGATTGGTTTTATAAAACATCATCCATTGTGTATCGTAATCCGTCTGCAGGTACTCCGGAGAATTGATATAGCGATAGTAGGGTAGGAGATTATTGGTCATGAAGGCATTTTGCAGTTTGGCTTCAGATTCCTTATAAAATGTAGATTGCATTACCTCATCGAAAGCATTGGTCACACTGATGTCATCCATCAATTGATCAGCAAAATCCTGAAACAGATCCTTTTCCATATGGTCATCGATCTGGTATAACCTTTCAAGTTGCGAATCCATAGCGATCCGGATCCCTATGGCATTAATCTCGTTGAGCGATAAGAGTCCCTGGTCTAAATGCGCTTTGATATCGGTGGGGATATAAGCATCTGCCTGTTGGGTTTTTGAAAGGTATGCCCATTGAAGCAAAGCAGAATAATAATCATAAGCGGCCAGCAAATGCATGATCATGGTACCTTCATCCACATCGTATCCATCTTCTGTTTCTGATAAAAGAGAATCAGCTTTTACGCGTGCCACATTACCACTGATCTTCAGTTGGGCCTGGGCTATATGGCCATATCTTGTGATATTGCCTGCAAATTGTTGTATGACCTTAACATAATCATGCCCTTCCTGTTCCTGGCATGAGATGACTTTAGGAGGCTGAGCCTCCACGCCGATGATAGCAGGC
>JAUXCL010000218.1 GCA_030618905.1 Bacteroidales bacterium
ACAGCCTCTTCCCGGCTTGTCATATACTTATCGATCAGTTGCTCTTCCCTGGCTTTTACCGCTTTCTGTGCAATGACCTGAGGCGGTTCAGTAACTGGTTTTTCCTGCTCAGGCTCTTGCAGTACAGGTATATCAGATAATTTCACCAGGAATGATTTTCCATCAAGGAAAGCTGCATCCTGATAAGCGGATTCCTGTACAAATCTCGAAGATTTAATGCTGAAATCTGAGCTTACAGGTGCTAATAATTGTAGTGCTTGCTCTTTATGAAATAGCAATTGTACAGAACCTTTAATCCAATGATTGATTTGTTCATGACTAATGGTCTCAAACAGGTATTTTGAATGGGGCAGGAGGGAGCCATAATCAATTCCATTGTATTGTTCCTTACCTGAATTCCAGAGGAAAAGGCTGAATAGTATATCTGCAGAGGTGTTATTGATGATATATATGTCTAACATGCCTGTGACCAGCCACTTCTGGTCATGGGGATGATAAGTCAGGTAAATTCCGGGATCAGCAATTCCTTGATTGGTGAATTTTCCCAGGCTGCTGATCCGGTCATATTCCTCATTTTCACTTTCTGCCGGGGAATGTGTCAGCTCAACTTTAAAATCCTCCCTGAACAGCTCTCCTGAATGTTCCTGTTTTTCAATTTTAAGCAATTCACTGCTAAGAATGGGAATATCAAAACCGTCCTCGATGGCAACACTTACCATACTGGTGCTGATGATCTTACTGACCACTCCACCTCCGGGCTCATTCAAAAACTTGACCTGATCTCCAACTTTGAATTTCATAAACAGATTTTAGACAAAATTACAACTTATAATTCTATTGTGGCGGCTTATTTAGAAAGATGTATAAATTATACATCTAAGAAAATTGGATATTAAATTTTGCTAATTTTGATATTCCAAAGCAAGCTCACATGAACAGGATAATTGCAGTATTATTTTGTATTGCATGCACTCAAGCTGTGCTCGCACAGGTAGAAAAGCAATCTGATACATTGATCATCCTTAAAAGTGTTGAGATCAGGGGAACTGATGAGAGACTCCCTTATCAGATGGAGGTGGTCAGGCAGGAAGCCATTGAAGCTGAACCTGCCAAAGATGTGGGTAATCTGCTCAGGACAGTCCCCAACGTATCAGGTATCAGGAAAGGAGGAATAGGGATTGACCCTGTTGTCAGGGGATTTAAATACAGTCAGATCAATACTCAGATCAATAATGGGATAAAAATTGAAGGCGGTTGTCCCAACAGGATGGATCCTGCTGTTTCCCACATTGATGTGGACGATATCAAAAAGCTGGAAGTTATCAAAGGCCCCTTTGCCCTGAGGTATGGTCCCGTACTGGGTAGTGTAGTAAACATCCGGACCTTAAAACCCATGCCGAATGATGTTTTTGAAATACACGTCAAGGGATTGTTTGGCTACGAAAGTAACTGGAATGGTACCAAGCAACAACTTTCAGTCTTTGGTGGAAATAAAGCGATTTTCTTTTCCTTGTCAGGTAATTATAAGAAATATGGTAATTACACAGCTGGAAACGATATGACCGTCAAATCGGCTTTTACCAGGTACAATTGGTCGGCCAACCTGGGTATTTCCCCGGCTAAAGGCCATCAGATTATGTTTTCTTATGATGATTCCCATGGAAGGGATGTGCTTTTTCCGGCCCTTCCTATGGATGAGCGTAAAGATGATACCCGATTGATGTCTGTTGATTATACCATCGATAAGATCTCTGAAACTTTCAGGGATTTTAGTGTCAAGCTTTACCATTCGAATGTAAACCATGAGATGGACAATAAGGACAGGCCTTTTTCTGATACCGTGGTGGCGGTTTCGACTATTCAAGCGGTCACCAATGGTTACCGGATTGAAACCCTTATGAATTTCGGGGAGGACAATATTTGGATTGGCAGTGATTATGAGGATATATTCAAGGATGGAGACCGGATCAAGACCAGGATCCTTGAACCTACGATGCCGGTGACGGGAGAAAAACTATGGAATGATGCCAGGATCAACAACCTTGGCTTTTTTATGCAATATGACCGGAAGTTTAATCAACTTGATTTTGTTCTTGCGGCCAGACTTGACTTTAACACGGGTACTTCGGGCGACTTATTGTTAAAACGGGAAGAAAATATTCTTTATTCCAACACCGATGTAGAATCGCAACATGCGAATTTTAGCTTAAGTGCTTCAGGAACTTATCATTTTGACGAGCAATGGTCTTTCGGCCTTTCCTTAGGCAGGGGTGTTCGGAGCCCGGATATGGTCGAGCGATACATCATCTTATTACCCATCGGCTATGACCCATATGATTATCTTGGGAACCCCAAATTAGACCCCGAAGCCAATAATGAGGTGGATCTAATGGGCCGTTTTTCCGATGTGAGAATAGGTGCCTTTGATGCTGTGGTTTTCTTTTCTTATGTACAAAACTATATCCTGGGCAGATATGTTCCGCCCTCCGAGGTGAAGCCTCAAACCAAAGGTGTTCTGGGCGTGAAACAGTTCTACAACGAGAATTATGTATTCCTGACCGGTTTTGAATTTGCATATTTGAGCCCTGCAAGGTACAAATGGAGCTTGAAGGCTTCATTGGCATACACTGCCGGGGTGAACCCAAATACTGAAAGATTAATCATTGAAGATGGGCAGGTGGTAGACAAGGAAGAGATAATGGGCGATCCCATACCTGAGATTCCACCGCTGGCGGGTACCCTGGTTTTTAATTATAAATTCCTCAGTGCAAAATTGGTTCCTGAAATAGGCCTTCGCTTTGTAGCGGCCCAGAAAAGGGTGTCAATGGCCTACAATGAGTCTGAAACACCCGGGTTTATGACGATGGATATCAGATTGAAGTATCATTTTAACAAATACCTGGATGTATTTGGCGGTATTACAAACTTGTTTAATACGGCTTATTATGAGCACCTGAACAGAAGAATTATCGGTACTCAACAAAACCTGTATGAGCCCGGGAGGGTATTTTATATTAACCTGATTTTCAAAATTTAATTTTAAGTGATGAAGAAGATCTGGATTTTATTACCGATAGTTTTTTTCCTGATGGCCTGTGAAAAAGACAATGACGTGATCGTCAGGTACCTTATTTCTGATAATGCCTCAGGATTTTATGTGAATTACCTGGATGAAAATGGAAATTTGGTATCTGAGACTGTTGATGTTAACAGCGCCCAGGATACCTGGTCCTATACTTTTAAGACTGAAAGGGGGAAGATCATTTTTACTTCAGTGATTTATAAGCATATCAATGACGGTGTAAAAGTTTCCCTCCTGGTGGATGGAAAAACCTTTAAACAGGGCTCCAGTTTGCATGATACACTTAATTTTGTCACTGTTTCCGGAACTGTACCGTATAACTAAGATATGAAGCAACCTATTTTTTTCTTTACACTTGTGTTCCTGTCATTGCTTTCATGCAAGAAGGAGGAGGAGCCAAAAGAAGATCCATACGGAAATATTGAATTCAGTTTCCTGCATAAAGTGGATGGTGAATTATTGGAGGTGGATATCAGGCAGTATCTTAATGCTGCCGGGAACGAATATATGATCAATGAAATACAATACTTCATAACAGATATAACCTTACACATCCCGGGTGGAGACACATTTCTGATTGATGATTTCAAAGATGTCCATTACATCGATACTGACCTGGAAGAAACTCAAAAATGGCATGTTTATTATCATATTCCTACAGGGCATTATGAGTCTATATCTTTCACTTTTGGGTTTAAAGAAGAGAATAACCA
>JAUXCL010000111.1 GCA_030618905.1 Bacteroidales bacterium
AGATCATGGCCCCGGGTGAATTTCATCACATACTGATGTGTATTGCGATAAACTGCAGCATTGCTTTGTTGATTATTATCTTTTAGCTGCAAAACGGTTTCCCTGAAATATTTTGAAACTGTGGCTCTCTTAAATAAGGCCTGCTGGAAATTTTTGCGAAATGCTTTAAAGGAAATTGGTTCATCCCGGAAGGCAAATTCATTCAATACAATTTCTGCCTGCTCAAGCCATCCACGGATCATTAAATTCTTCTTTCTAAACCCATCAACGACTCTTTCAAATTGATTAATTTGAGGGTTCCATTCATTCTCAAAACAAGCATATCCAGTTGAAATGTAACTTCGCTTACGCAACTGCGTATAACGCAAAACAACGGGGTGCCTGCCATCCCTGTGCCGCTTGATCTTTAAAAGAATAATATTTACCGTTGCCATATATTAGTATACACTTTAGCGTACACAAATATAATAAAAATTATATTCTGTGTCAATAAAATATTATATATAAATAACTTAGTAAATTTATGCAAACTGAAAAACTTGCAAATTATTGCTTGTAGAACAAGATACCAAAATATTAACATCCACCGGAAGAACATGAAAAAAGGAGTTGCCCTGCAACTCCTTTTTCGTTCAAAATCACTGTTTTATTCTTTTAAAAAACGCTCCGTGGCCATCCCCTTAGCCGTTCTTGCCTGGACCACATACATCCCTGTTTTTAAGGAGCTGATATTGACATCAATTTTTGAATCTTCAACATTTTTTTGATAAACCACTTGTCCTGTATTGTTGAAAATTTTAACCTCATTCATCTTATCAAGCATTCCGATCTTCACATGATCTCTGGCTGGATTTGGATATACCAGGATGTCAAGTTTCTCTTTACTGGTGATCTCCACCGCACCGGTAGTCCCTAAAAGCCAGCTTACCGCTTTATTCATAAATTCAGTCCTGATATTAGTATCTATAATACCTCCAAACGAAATAGTTGAGAATATTGACCTGTAAACCTCGGTTTCATACTGGTATGCAGCGATGCTGTCGGTGCCCGGGACCCTGAAATTCAGTGCATTCGTTCCTTTATGCTGAATCATATGGTCAATCCATAATCCCTCTTTCTCTGTTGTATATACATCCTGAATTCCAAAAACCATCCCATCTGCAAAAGACCCGGGAGCACCATACACGGCCATTGTATCCGGATATCCAACAAACCACATATCCTGGCTAACTTCCTCCAATCCAAGTACATCAAGTGGAAAATCACCGGGTTCAAAAACACCTGCATCAGGGTACCTGTCCCACAAATAATCCTGAGCTGACAGAAATAATTTTCCTGATGATACACTCAGATATAATAATAGGTTAAACTCATCATCTATATGCATGGTTCCTCCTCCCGACCAGGTTTCACCTGTAAAAAAGACCACCAGGTCATGCTCTGCCATAGCTGTAGCATCTGGCCCACTAAGTTCCGGCTCCAGCACTTCATAGTAAGTATAGGTATAACCATTGGCTTCAAGAGCCCCCTGGAATTTAGGCCAAACATCCGTAAAGCTTGTAGAATAGGCGCTTCCATCCCTGTCAACACATAATATGTGCTGGGAATAAGCGCTTAAACCAATAAGCATAGTCATTAAAATCAGAGAAATTGCAATCGTAAACTTTTTCATAGTGTGTAGTTTAAATGAATAATGGATTGATACAATGAATAAAATTAAGAAATTATTTATTAATGGAGCGGGTAATATCACCTAATTTTATTATCATAAATTGAATTTGGAGGCTTTATTTATCTTTGCATAAATTATACTCTCCGAATGATAAAAAAGAATGCCTTTGGCTTATTGATTACCCTGTTATTATTTAGCCCACAGGTTAAATCGCAGGACAGTGGATTCGGGATCGGGATGATCCTGGGAGACCCCACAGGAATTAGTTTGAAAGGCTGGATCAATGATGTGAATGCCATCGATGCCTCTGTGTCCTGGTCTTTCCAGCACAACGGGTTTTTTAATATTACCGCGGATTATATCTGGCATTTCGACCTGATTCCTGTCACTAAAGGTAAATTCCCACTGTACGTCGGCCCGGGTGCCAGAATAGGTATTGGAAATGACTTCTGGCTGGGTGCCCGTGTGCCGGTCGGGCTGAATTACATGTTTGAAGGAGCGCCTGTCGACATTTTTATCGAAGTCGTACCAGGTCTCAACCTGTTCCCATCAACAGATTTCTTCATCAATGGGGGGATTGGTGCAAGATTTTTCTTTGAATAACCCCCCCTGGTTTCAGGTAAATATTATTTGAGTATTCTCTCCACCGCACAGGGCATAGAATTCGCCTACGGTGAGGACATCAGCGACTTCTTCCCATAGATCTTCTTTGCTTAATTTGAACATATCCATGGCCATTTTACAAGCATAGATCTCACCGCCACCGGCTACGATCATCTCCAGGAATTCATCCACCGGAGGAATGTCCAGTTTATCCATGCCTTTTTTCATCATGGCCGACACGCCCGCTTCAACACCCGGTAACATTCCTAAAATGGTGGGAAATGGTAATCCGCCCGGCATGCGCATTGCCGGATTTCCGACAGTTGCAGTATGCAATTTATTCATCTGTTTTTTGGTGATGGCATCCAGGCCGAAGAAGGTAAAGAATACTTTTGCTTCAATTCCTTCCATCACAGCGCCATTGGCCATAACCAGGGTTGCTAATACATCTTCTATCGCCCCTTTGGCGCAGATGAAACAAACCTTTTTCAAGGGCTTTTCTTCTTTTTTGACATTCATAATATTATCTTTTTAATGGTTAAACACAACTACTTGGTTTGGGAATCCCTGCAATCAATGACGAATATTTCAACGGTCCACCCGGGAACAACTGGTACAATTCTTTAATTGTAGTAATGCCGGAATTGCCTACCTTACGGATAGTCAAAACCTCATCATTTGCATGCTTTTCCCTGATGAATTCCAAAACTTCGAAATGCTTGTCAGTCAGATCAATACCGATTTCTCTTGCCAGGTCTCCAGCGATTTCTTTTGTCCACTGGGACATGTCCTCGAGATAACCTTCATCATTGACCTGAACACTCACTCCTGCTAATGTTTTTTCTGCCATAGTATTATTGTTTTAAATGATTATTATTATTCGTATTTATTGGGTTGTGATAAATTCTTCATAAATGACACAACGAATCCGAGCGACCTTTTCATTTCCGGTTTGTTCATCTCCCTCATCAGCTTCCAAACAGAATACTCAGGAACAGATTCCATCTCGAGACTGCCATAGATTTTTACCGCATTGTTAATGGAGTTGAGCATTTCCGGCTGGGTCATGCTTTTCACCGTCTCCAGTATGGTCACGACATTATCTGCAAGCAGCTTGATGTCTTCCCGTGTAAAGTGGGTCACGATATTGTCCACTACAGATCCAATCTCTGCCATAAACTCAAAGTATCCTTTCACTTCAAATTCATGCAGCTTCCTGGTAAAGTCGATGATCACTTCATTGGCAATCGGGCTGGCATCCTTCATGAAGTCGGTAATGCTCTCAAACATACCCATTACCTCATTAAAGTTGTGCACATTCTTCAGTATCCGGATACCCAGTGTTTTCAACTCTTCCGGGTCCAGTTCAACAGCCTGGGTTTCCAATTCTGCCACAGTGGTATCATACACATCTTTACCTATGATAGAAACGTCGGCAATCAGGTCTTCAACAGCTTCTGACTTCAACCTCTGCTGATTAACGTGTTCCAGGATCAGATCCAGTTTCTGGTTTAACTGATCCATTTGCTCTTGGATATTTTTGCTTTCCATATGCGCAATTCTTTAAGATACATCCCTCTTCTTGCCTGCCATGGTCATTTCAGCTTCCACAGGCAATTCTCTGCCTTTTAATAAAATATGCCAGTATATCCACCTGAAAATTATCTTCCCATAGTGATTGATCTTGGTGTTTTTCAAAAGGCCAAAGGGGCCAATTCCCGGCAAGGGATAGGTGCCCGGCAAGGGTTCCGTATCGTAATTGAAATCAATCAATGCGCCCATTCCATAACCGGTTTCAATGTAACAATTGGCATGTCCGTCAAAGCTGGCTGTCATCGGACGTCCTTCCATGGCATTCATCAGGTTTTCAAAGAGGATATCACTGGCGAAATGTGCTACTGAACCTGCTTTGCTTGTCGGAATATCTGCAGCATCACCGATTACAAATATGTTATCATGCTTTTTCGATTGCAGGGTATGCTTATCCGTAGGCACATAATTCATATCGTCTCCCAGTCCACTCCTTTCGATCATATCTGCACCCATGTTGACGGGGACAATGCACAACACATCAAATGGTATTTCCTGCTCATCATAAGAAATGATCTTCTTGTTTTCATTATCAATTCTCTCCGGGTAGAAGTCGGGTACCACTTTAATATTTTTCTCATCTAATAATTCACTCAGCATCCTGGTGGCAATAGGTTTGGTGAAAGCACCTGGCATGAGTGTCACGAAAGTGATATCTACTTTATCCCGGATACCCTTTTGGGTAAAAAATGCTTCGGCCAGGCAAACAAACTCAATCGGAGCTACGGGGCATTTAAAGGGCAATTCCGGGATGCACATCACCAGTTTTCCACCTTCCCAGGTCCTGAAAAAATCATAAAGTGCCACTGCACCTTCAATGGTGTAGAAATCAAAAATTGACTTATACCAGAGCTTGTCCTTTAATCCGGGAGTTTCTTCCGGCCTGGTCTGGGTTCCAGTGGCAATGATCAGGAAATCATACTGCAATACCTTGCCCCCTTCCAGCAATACCTTATTATTACCGGCCTCAATCTTGTCAATGTCGGAATATATGACCCTGACTCCCGGAGGGAAAAAGTCACTTTTCGGTTTGATGACATCATTCTTCTTATAAATCCCAAACGGGATGAATAAAAACCCCGGTTGATAATAGTGTGTTTTATGACGGTCAACAATGGTGATATCCCATTCATCCCTTTCCAGGGCTTTCCTGAATTTATTGGCCATCATCGTTCCGGCCGTTCCACCGCCAAGTATGAGAAGCTTTTTCATGTGATTATTATTTTGAAATTCTGTTTACTCTTAAGTATTATATCTTCACATATACATCCATCAATAAAAATGATTTTCAAAATTAAATTATCTTTGCACCTATCAACTCCAGAGGATTATGATAATTATCAGGATATGATAAATATCATATCTTCCGAAAAGCACATCAATTACATATGGCAGATGCTCAAAATGCATGTGATTGTGAAGAATGCGATCTGAAGTCGCTGTTTTTCAGCAGTGTAAATCAAACAGAGTTTTCAAGGCTCTGCAATCAGAAAGTTGAGAAGTCCTTCGCCAAAGGAGAAGTAATTTTATTGGAAAAGAGCAGGATTGAAGAGTTTGTCTATCTTAAAAGTGGCCTGGTCAAACTGTTCAGAACATCCGGTCATGGAAAAGAGCAGATCATTACCATAGCCAAACCTTTTGATTTTGTGAGCTTGCTGAGTGTCTTTTCAAACAGCCATTACAATTATTCGGTGACCGCACTTGAAGATTCGGTAACCTGTAATATGGATCTTGAAGAGATCAAAAAGCTGACCGCCACCAATGGAGATTTTGCCTTGAATATCATTGAAAAGATGAGTAGTGTGTCTGATAAGATCATCCTGGAATTCCTGGAAATGAGGCAAAAACAATTACATGGACGTGTAGCATATTTTCTCATTCATATGTCTGATCAGATCTTTTACAATGATGAATTTGACCTGCCCATGTCGAGGAAGGAAATCGCAGAATACATTGGGATGACCACGGAAAATGTAATACGCACGCTTTCGGAGTTCAGGAAAGACAAAATGATCAAGATCTTTGGCAAAACCATCGAGATCATCGACAAAGACAAACTCAAAACCATAGCAGAATTTGGATGATCCTGGTCACTGATTACTGCACTACCAATTTCTTCGTAACAACCTGATTCCCCATCAAAACGCGAACAAAATATATACCAGCAGGCAAATCACTCACATCAACATCCATTTCATAAGTCCCAGGACTGATTTCCTCTTCAATCAATCTCTCAATCCTCATTCCTGAAATTGAATATAAATCCATACTCGTAACGCGTAACGCGTGACGCGTAACGCGAAGGTGCAAAGGGCCTGAGGTTGGATTTGGGAACAATAAGACTACATTATCATCCTCAATCTGGCTTGGCTCATCAACCGCTGTGCCTATATCCGGAACCGGAAGCTGCACATCAGTATATATCCTGTATTCACCGGGATCCAGCAGAATCCATTCATTAACATCTTCCACCGTCAATTTATCTCCGGTAAAATAATCATACCAGTCGCCAGTATGCGTAAATGTTGGATCGATGGTATGATCAGATGTTCCAAAATTACCGATAATGACCACATCCATGCTCTCATGCCTGAGGATGATCTTTTTTCGCCCACTACTTAAATGCAATTCAAAGTCCTCTGTCCTGAATACATCATATTCCTTCTTCAGGTTTATTAAAGTTGAAACATGTCTGAAAAGATAATTTCGTCTCCAGTCTTCCATATAGTCCCACCTGGGCGGTTTCTCTCCCAGCCTGCCGTTGAAATCAATAGAATAATCAAAGCCTCTTTCACCAAACTGCCAGATCATCTTTGGGCCCGGAATAGTGTAGAAAAATGCTGTAAGCAGCTGAATACGAGTCAATGCAATTGTTGTATCTTTTGTACTGTAATCACCGCTGCTCAGCCCCCAATTATAGTTCTTAAACATGATCCTTTCTTCATCATGGCTTTCCATATATCCCACTACGTGTGGATCGTTCCACCCACGCTCCTGGTATGAGATCCAGTTAAAATCAGAATTGTTTCCGGCATTGTAACCCATAGAAGCTTCTCCATAAGTATGGCTCAGGTTGCCCCACATTAAGATGCCATAATTGGCCAGGTTCCTTTCTTCGTTATTATCCGCAAGATGCTCAAAGATGACAATTGCTTCAGGATTTCTTTTCCATATTTCGTGTGACATACGCTTCAACAGGGCGATCCTGTCAGCATCATAAATACTTCCCCAGGGATCATCCGGTCCTTTGATATTGTTTCCAAAGCCTTTTGTGAAATCAAAACGGAAACCATCAAACCGGTATTCACTCATCCAATAGCTTGTGATACTGTCAACAAGCTGCTGGGTATAAATGCTTTCGTGGTTGAAGTCATTACCCCAATGGGCATCCGGGTTGGTAAAATTATGTTCCTCATTAAACCATGGGGATTCAGCTGAAGGCTTGCCTCCTTCAAAATATAATTGAACAAGCGGACAAGGACTATAAGCATGGTTCAGGACGATATCCATAATCACGGCTATACCGCGCTGGTGACACTCATCTATCAGTGCTTTCAATGTATTTTTTGGCCCATAATATTTATCGACAGCAAAGTAATAGATGGGATTATATCCCCAGCTCAGATTATGTTCAAACTCATTCACCGGCATCAGTTCGATTGCATTAATCCCCAATTCCTCAAGGTAAGCAAGCGTGTCGATGACAGCCTGGAAAGTATGCTCTTCAGTGAAATCCCTGACCAGCAATTCATAAATGACAAGGTCTGTTGCTGCCGCCGGTGTGAAATTATCGACCTGCCA
>JAUXCL010000106.1 GCA_030618905.1 Bacteroidales bacterium
ACTGCGGCCACGGTAACGGGTCCGGAGGCTGTTTCTTTCTTTCCTTGCTGGCCTGAACAGGCAACAAATACTAATAGCACAAATAAATAGATAAGTTTTTTCATAATTTATTTAGTTTTTTGATGAAACCCTGATATTATCAAAGACCCTGCGGTCGTAGTCCTTTGTGTTCAATAAAGTCAAAACGTTGTATGCCACCAGCGGTATTATTCATTTTAAAAGGACCTGTAATACCGTAAAAATGTTCAAAATGCTATTAAAAAAACATCTTAATACTTAATACTCAATACTTAATACTCAATACTATTCCAACCATCACTTCAACTCAACCACCTCTATTTCTTCCAATGTATCCGGATTCAGCACTTCAAGGGTGACTTTTATGCCGTCAATATGGAAAAGGCAAAGTGCATATTGGGTAGAAAACATTTTGACTGCAGGCCTCCAGGGTGTGCGTTCCTGGCTATAATAAGGGGCTCCTGCAGAACCGTTGGTAATCTGCCATAGAATACGCGAAACGGGAAGGCGAAAGCCTTCATATTCTGCAAGATAAATATTGGTGCTCTGTCTCAGCCGCATCCTGCTGTAATTGTGTTCATCACCACAAAGCATGGCCACCACTTTAGTACTGTGGTTCACCAGCAAATCCAGGAATTGATCTCGCCGTTCAATAATGCCTTTATCTACAGGCTTACCGGCCACATAGGGACGGTAATCATTGTTGCCATTGTACCACATATCATCACCAATATGGCCTCCATTGGGGAAGGCCGGGGTATGCAGGGTAACAAAAATATGATCGATGCGGTTATCCTTTTCAAAAGTTTTCAGGGTATTACTTAACCACTCCAGCTGATTATCCATCAGGTAACCGTGGAGGTTTCCACTGGTATGTTTAATCCAATCGGTTGAAGGGGCATACCAATAATCGGAATTAAGGACGATCATGGCCACATTGCTATAGGTATAATAATATACGTTCTCCTTGTATGTGGGAAAGTTCCTGGTTTTTTTATCCGGGTCATATTTGGAACGATCTTCTCCCGGAGGACCGTTTCGGGGGTTCACAAACATCTCCGCAAAAATGCTTTCCGTTGATGAGGTTCTGAAAGGGAATTCATCAACAAGAATGCCATACTTACTGCCATCATCAAAAATATAATTCACCGACTCATGGTTTCCTATCCCTACATAAACGGGCATATAGGCCGCAAAAGGTTCAATGCACCGTTTCCAGTTTACATATTGCAACCGCATGTCATCAACATTATCAGAATAGCCCGTGATCATGTCGCCGGTGAACTGAAAGAATGCCGCTTCCTGCTGCATGGCCAGTCCGATCAATTTTTTCATCATATAAGCATTGCACCTGTAAATGCCGCGCTCACCACCACCTTGTCCTGCCCGGCTATCGCTGGCATATGCAAAAGTAAATGGTGTTCGTGATGCCGGATTGGGGGCTGTTTGAAAACTATACGATTCTTCAACATCTCCGCATTGAACGGTATAATTATAAGCAGTGGCAGCACTAAGCTTATCAATATATATTTCGTGATTGATGGTGCTTTCCCTTGTCCTGAATTTCTTTCCATCAATTTCAACACCAGACCGAACAGGATAATTGGTCCGGAAAGAGATTACTGCGCTTTCGTGGGTAAGCATATTCACAAAGGGTCCTTCAATGATACAGGTATCAATGCTAAAGGGGCCTGTCCCGTCCAGGTTGATCTTCCCGTCATATACTATCGTCCCGTCCTTATAAATAATACGGTATCCCAACTTTACTTTTCCGCTTAACTCCCAACCTATGAAATCATATTTGCCCTTCAACTGTGAGATGTTTACCGTAGCTTTACCCTTGTTGATCCTGGCAGGTTTCCTAAAAAAAACCGGCTGATGGTATTTTCCATCCTTCAAACTAATGAACCCATAAACGATATGGCCTTCAAATGCTTCATCCTGAAAGTCAAAAGCAAGGCCTTCATCCGACCCACTCATGCTTTGTTCAATCTGGCTGAGGGTAAAGGGGGGAGCGGTATCCTGCTGGTAAATCTTCTCCCCGGTTTCCGGATTTTGAAAATACAGCTTACCTGCCTCATCATAAGCAATATTCGAATATACGGCAGGCACCTCATCCTGTGCCATAACCGGATTTATACTACTAACTGCCAAGAATATAACAGTATAACAATATAACAATTTAACAGTGTAACAATTTAACAGTTTCTTCATAGTACAAGCATTTTTATCCCGTTGCACGGTATTTTTAAAACAAATTTTAGATTACTTTTGCAGTGGGTCTCAAATTTGGATCAAATATAGCACATAATCTTTTGAAATGAATCTGACGCGAATGAAAATCAAATCCTGTTTTTTTCTCATTTCCATCATCGCCATTATCCTGATCTCTTCCTGCGTACCACAGAGAAAAATTACTTACCTGCAGAATTTTCCTGAAGAAGATACAGCGGTCAATATGATCCACCAACTGAAGGCAGAGCATAAAATTCAGCCAGGCGACAACCTGTATATCAATATCTTCAGCCTTGAAGATAAGGCCATGAGTTATTTCAACAGGGAGGCACAGATGAGGACAAATTATTACAATCCTATCGGTGTATACCTGAACAGTTATTCAGTAAATGATTCAGGATATATTGATTTTCCTCTTGCTGGAAATATCTATGTCAAAAACAAGACCATCCTGGAGGTTAAAATTGATTTGCAGGATATCATCAATGATTACCTCAAGGAGACCACGGTAACGGTCAAACTGGTTAATTTCACTGTATCCATGGTCGGGGAGTTCAGAAAGCCCGGGCAATATTATGTTTATCAACACTATATTAGCATATTTGAAGCCATTGCCATGGCAGGCGACATGACAGATTTTGCCAAGCGAAGTGATATTGCCATCATTCGCCAAACAAAGAATGGGTCTGAGGTTAAGCGGCTCAATCTGAATGACAAACGGATCATAGAGTCAGAGTATTATCTGCTCAGGCCTAATGATGTTATTTATGCTCCGCCCTTAAAGGGGAAACAGTTTAGCTTCGCTAACTTTCCTTATGCATTGGTACTCACGTCAATCACCACAATCTTAGTCATCGTAGCATTTATCCAGAACTAATTACCTATGGAAGCAAACCTGGAACAAGAAAGAATTTATCAGGTCGATAAGGAAGAACCGATTGATTATAAGGTGTTGTTCTTTAAATTTTACCGTTATTGGTATATCTTCGCCTTTACCGTTATCGTTGCTTTTATCATAGCCTTCCTGTTTAACAAATACACCCGGCCTGTTTATGAGGTTAACACTACTGTTTTGATTCAGGTCGATGCCACCATGGACGCCCAGGACCTGATTGGGATGGGATTTATTGGCCGGCAGCAGCAAAACATTGAGAACGAGGTTGGAATCCTGAAATCATATACCCTTGCTAAACGTACAGTAGATAAACTTGGTTTTGAAGTTTCCTATTTCAAGATAGAGAATTTCATCAGCAAGGAACTATATAAAGAATCGCCTATTACTGTAGTTTTTGACACCATGTATCCACAGCCCACGGACCTGAAGTTTTTTGTCACTATGCTTTCCAATAATAAATTCCGGCTTGAAACAGAAGGCATAGAAATTGGCCTGTACGACTACAGGAGCAAGGAAGTGGTTGAAGAGCATAAGGTCGATGTTTTCACTCTTGATCAGGAATTCGTATTTGGCGAGGCCATTGAAAGCGATATTTTCAGGTTTAAGGTTTTGCTCAACAATAATTTTGAACCGGATACGGATATTGGCCGTGAGCTCTATTTCAAGTTCAATAATATTCAAACGCTGACCAAACAGTTCCAGGCCTTAAAGATTGAACCTACCGAGCGTGAAGCCTCACTGGTTCGGATCTCATTGGAAGGAAACAATGTGAAAAAGCTGGTTGACTTCCTGAATACCCTGACCAGGGAATACCTGGCCCGGGAATTGGAAAAAAAGAACAAGGTAGCCAGAAACACTATTGAATTTATTAATTCTGAACTGTCTGATATTGAAGACACCCTGAATTACACCGAACAGAACCTGGAAGATTTCCGTTTGAATAACGAGATCATGGATATGGATTTTGAGGCCCAGCAGGCATTTGAATACATGAAAACCCTGCAGGACCAGAAGGCAGAGCTGGTTGTGAAGTCTAAATACTACCAGAACCTGAAAGAATATGTGGAAAAGTACCAGGATGATCTGGACAAGTTGGTGGTGCCTTCATCCATGGGCATCGAAGATCCTTTATTGAACCAGCTGAGTGTCAACCTGATCAATCTGTACAATGAGAAAACAGAGATGCTTACCGCATCAAGCGAAAAAAACCCTTTTGTTGGAGAGCTGAACCTGAAAATTCAGAATACCCGGAATGCCCTGCTGGAAAATGTAAACAACATCATTACCACCTCCGTTATTGCCATCAAGGACATTGACAACCGGATTGATCAGATTGAACAGCGTATCAGGCGGCTGCCCCGTACACAGCGTTTATTGTTCGGTATTGAAAGGGAATTTAAGCTCAACAATGCTATTTACACATATTTACTCCAGAAAAGGTCTGAGGCCCAGATCACCGAGGCGTCTAATTTCCCGGACAATGAGGTGATCGACCTGGCCAGGGAAGAAGCCAAAGCGCAGGTGCTGCCAAAGAAAAGCCTGAATTATACCATTGCCATTCTTCTGGGCCTGATCCTGCCTATTATTTATATCCTGGGCCGGGATTACTTCAATGACAAGATCGTTGAGCGTAAGGACGTGGAGAACCTGACCAGTCTGCCTATTATTGGTCATGTGGTCCATAGTACCAAATTGACCAATCTGGTTGTGGCTGATGCGCCCAAGTCTTCCATTGCAGAATCTTTCCGATCGGTACGAACCAACTTGCAATACATACTCAAGAACAAGGAAAAGCAAACCATTCTGATCACTTCTGACATGGTCAGTGCCGGTAAAACATTCATTGCCATCAATGTAGCTTCGGTCTATGCTTTTTACGGCAAGAAAACATTACTCATAGGATTTGACCTCAGGAAACCCAAAATTTACCAGGATTTCGAACTCAGTAATACAGAAGGTATCAGTTCTTACATGATCGGTAAAAGTTCATTGGATGATATTATCCAGCATTCCAAGATTGACAACCTGGATATTATTATGGCCGGCCCTGTGCCACCCAATCCTGCAGAGTTGATCGCTTCAGAGGAAACCGACAAGCTCTTTGAGAAGCTCAGGGAAATATATGATTTCATTATTATAGATACTCCTCCTGTTGGCCTTGTTACCGATGCTTTCCTCCTTATGAAGTATACAGATGCCAATATGTTCATTGTGCGCCAGAACTTCACCCATAAAAAAGTTTTTGGTTCCATCATCAAGGATGTTGAGATGCGCAAGATCTCCAACGTATGCATTCTTATCAATGATGTGAAGCTTGGCAGGGCGGGCTATGGCTATAGTTATGGCTACGGTTATGGCTATGGCTACGGTTATGGCTATGGCTACGGTTATGGCTACGGTTATGGCTATGGTTATTATACAGATGACAGGGAGGTAGAGAAGCAGAAATCGGTAATCCGGCGAATCTTCAACAAATAATCTTTTCTCGTGACGTCCCGCCTGAGGCGGGATAAACTGTGACGCGTGACGCGTGACGTTTCACGGCTTATATTTGGAATTATCCGGTGCTTTCCATATATTTGACCAACTTAAATCCGAAAATCATTAAAATTGGGGATTTTACCCATTGACTTGGCCTTCAAATTATCATAATTTGCAGACCTAAACCAGAAGAGCACTAATAAATTACGACTACTATGAACTCATCTGTCAAGGTATTTATAGCAGATGATAATGAACTCATCAAACAAGGCATAAGCTCCTGGCTTCGAGGAGCTCAGGATTATAAATTGATCGGCAAAGCAAGCTATTGGGATGAATTCATTGAAAAATCAAAGCTGCACAAATACCTCATCGTTATCAGCACTATTCAATGGGTCCTAAATGAGGGAAGGACAGAGTTTAAAGACTACATGAAGCAAAACCCCTCAGTAAAATACATGGTGATTTTCAATATTCTGGAAGTCCAGAACATATCGGAACTTCTTCAGCTTGGAATTAAAGGTTTTATCAATAATTCCATCTTAAAAGAGGAGTTTATCCAGGCACTGGATAAAGTGCATGAGGGAAATCACTATTTTTCATCAAATATATTTCAGTCTACCTTCAGTGATATTGACGTTGATGTGGGGGAAGGAGACAAAGACGACACCGATCATTTAACCAACCGTGAAGGAGAAGTTCTGGAGATGATCAGCCATGGCCTCACCACTAAGGAGATTGCCAGCCGGCTTGACATCAGTAAGAGGACTGTCGATGGACATAGAGCACGCTTGCTTAGCAAGATTGGTGTCAAGAACACAGCCGGACTGGTAAGGTATGCGTTGGGCTATAAAGTCCTGAAAAACAATTAATCATACCAGTCGATCATTTATTGACCAATAACAAAATAACTGCGGTTCATACGATCCTGCCATAGGGGAGGGAATTATGGACCGCTTTCATAGTACAACAGGGGCCGGCTGCTGTGCAGCAGTTTGGGTTTACCATCCATTTGATTTTCTGACTAATATTCAGTATCTTAGTGAAAAAAGTCATGAAAACAATTACCCTGCTTTCCCTTATCATCATTTTCATCCAAAGTTCAGCCGGGCAAAATCCAGGATGGTCCGGGCAAAGTCCTCCAATTATAGATAACTTCACTTCACTTAGCGTTGTTGACGAACAACATGTATGGGTTGCGGGTAGTAGTGGTACCCTTTTATATACGGAAGACGGCGGGGAAAACTGGCTGCTTCAACAAAGCTATCCACAATTTCACTTTGAAAGTATCTTCTTTAGTGACAGTCAACATGGTTGCCTGGTGGGTTGGGCAGGAGAGCTTGTTGACAGCACAATCGTCATGATCACCAATGATGGTGGTCAATCGTGGCAAAGTAAGCAGCACCCCACGGCCAATTACTTCTATGATGTGTTCTTCATCAATAATACAAGGGGCTGGATTGTTGGAAAGGGTGGTGTGTCTGGATGGATCCTTTTTACAGATGATGGGGGAAATACCTGGGATCGCCAGATGGAATTACTTGGTGTAAGTGGAGAATTATATGGTGTTTATTTCAGGGATGATGTGGTTGGTCAAATTTGTGGTGTCGGAGGTACCTTTCTGCTGACCAATAACGGAGGTATCATTGGAAATGGATGGGCTATTAATATCTCCATTCCTTCCCTGGGCAAAGACCTCTATGGAATAATGGATTACGGAACGATGAACGGGTGGGCGGTTGGAGAGGATGGCCTGATCATTGGAACCTTTGACAATTGGACAAACTGGACGGAAATGACATCAGGAACCGAAAATAACCTCAATGCCGTAGGGGGAGATGAGGCCAATAATAAATTTTGGGCGGTCGGCGATGCTGGTGACATCGTCCATAAGGCAGGCTTTTTAACATCCTGGGAAGCACAGGTCTCGGGTGTTGATGAAAACCTGTTCGATGTTGAATTTGCAAATAGCGATCATGGATGGGCCGTAGGTGATAATGGCACAATATTGAAATTCACCGCCAGTGGAGCGGGTATTGATGAGCCTGGTGAAAATCAATTTTTAGTATATCCAAACCCCTGCTCAGACGCGGTGAAAATCAGATACAGGATGCAGGATGCAGGATACAGGATGATTGGATTATTTGATATTTCAGGAAGGAAGATTCGGAGAATTATTGATGAGGAGATGATGCCTGGGGAACATGATATAGAGATTGATCTGAGCGGTGTTCCTGCAGGAGTGTACTTTATCAGACTCCAGGCAGGGCAGCAGGTTGCAACCCGGAAACTGATTGTCGTCAAGCAATAATCAGCAAATAGTAAATTAAGGTAGGCGGTAGG
>JAUXCL010000191.1 GCA_030618905.1 Bacteroidales bacterium
AGGGCTGAATTATCCCTGACACCGGCAATCACAGCACCTCCCATTAAATCCGATTTAGCACCAAATTGTTCTGACCAGTAATGATAATCCTGTGCCTGGGTCCTTGATACGAAGAACATCGACATAATACCTATCATCAAAGTGCTTATACAACAACAGAATAGTGTTTTCATGCCCGTGATCCTTTTTGATAACTAATATACATAAAAGTACCTAATTATTAACATTAACCCGGCTTAATAAGATTTTGCTTTAACTTTATACCGTTCCAAGTCCCTGAACTTTGCGCAAAAAACTTAGAAATATCGGCCTGATCATTTTGGCTATCATTGCTGTAATTATCCTGGCATTAACGATTTATCTTTCTGTTGCAGCGAATCAACTCAAAGATGTTTTTGAAGAAGAGTTTTCTGACTTGCTGGAGCTGAATTGCGAAATAAAGGGTGACATTAAAGTGAGGCTTTTCCCGGGGATCAAGCTTAAAGTATATGATGTACATTTTAGTAACGGTAAGGAGGAGATATTATCCGGCAAACAGGTCAACATAACCATCCCTTTTTCCTTTCTGTTCAATGATAAATTAGAAATTAACCAACTTGAATTAATTCAACCTAAGCTAAATGTCTGGTACGATAAGGGTGGGAAAAGCAGCTGGTCGCTCATCAGCTTTGACACACTTGAAAATGATCAGGACACTTCCCGGTTCAGTTATACCATTAACCTGGAAAAAGTCAGTGTGAAAGACGGTAATATCCTGGTAACTGACAGGATTTACGGGGATACGATCTTGCTGGAGGGTATTCATGCTTTTTCAAAAACAATTCATTTCACAGGTTCAGACCAGGGCGTGAATTGGGATGAATCACATTTTAGCGGAACCCTGAATGCGAATCTGTTCCGGCTGAATAATTTTATTTTCAAGAATTTATCCTTTAATGCAGAAGGGCGAAACCAGTTGATCAATATTTACTACGCATCTGATAAAATTTATAAAGGATCAGATGAGGGAAATATCCAGATCAATATTGCACATTCTCCGGTTCAGGTTAAGGTTAAGCATACTTTAAAAGATTTCCGCATTGAAAAATTACTGGCTAACTTTGAAATGGATACCCTGTTTGCAGGTTATATGAATTTTCAGTCTGATTTGACTTTTTATGCGGGCGCAGGATCTATGTTTTCTACTTTGAATGGTTATATCCACCTGGAGGGCTATGATCTGAAACTATATGGTTTCGATATTGATAAATTTCTTAAAAAATTTGGAAAAAGCCAGCGATTTAACCTTATTGATGTGGGGGCGTTGTTTCTTGCAGGACCTGTTGGGCCGGTGGTTACCAAAGGATATGATTTTGCCAGGTTATTGGTGCCCAGTAAATCGGATACCAGTTATATTTCCGGATTTAAGTCCCATTGGGAGATTAAGAATGGGGTTGCAGAGGCCGCTGATGTCTCGCTTGCAACAATGCAATACAGGTTGGCTGCCAGAGGTCAGATTGACTTTGCCCATAACCAGTTCAATGACTTTACGATAGCAGTTTTGAATGAATATGGATGCGCTACCATTGCGCAAACACTTAATGGGAATTTTTCGGATCCTAAGACTAAGGGTGTCAGTAAAATGGGCGCCTTAATCGGACCTGTCAAGAATTTCTTTAAAGGCATCTTTACCAGGAAAGAAAATTGCAAACCCTTTTACGAAGGGGAAATTCAGCATCCTAATAAAACTGGAAAATAAATCGCAACCCGCTAATCGATTGCATTTTCATTAGAATTTATTCCATTCCTCTTTCGGTATTCTGGCCATTTATGTCAGGTCAATTTGTACAAGTGCATGGCGTAATTCGTAATGAACATACGTGATTTCCACCAATTACAGGTATTAATTTGGAAAGGTCTGGCTCAGTGTTTAACTTGCAACCCACTAGAAATTAACTAAATCCGCTATTACGATATGGAATGCCCGGTTTGTCATCATAAAAATGTCCCCTCGGGGGCAAGGGAATGTCCAAACTGTCACTCTGACTTAGAATCTTTCAGGCTGATCCAGGATCTTGAGAAGAGTTGCCATAACAGAAGAACAGCAAATTATATTTTAGGTATAATTGCCGTGATTCTTCTTCTATTATGGATTGGATCTGTTTTTTACCTGGACAACAAGTATGCTGGAATAGAAGAAGAAGCCGAAGCAGCTAAAGCACAGGTAGAACAATTGATCACTGAAAAACAAACATTGGTCAAAGAAAATGAAAGATTACAACAACAGGCTACACAGCTTGAGTTAACCCTTAAACAGCGTGAGCCTAAACCGCAAGTGACAAGACATATAGTGCAAGCCGGTGAGACCCTTTTCTTAATTGCTGAAAAGTACTACGGTAATGGATATCAGTTCAGTAAAATCGTGTGCGATAATCAGTTAGACGATCCTGATTTTATTGTTAAAGGACAAGTGCTGTATATTTATGGTTTCTCTTAAATATACCGTAAATTTGATTGAAATATCCGTAAGAAATGATCACTACAAACAATTTTAGTTTGTTAAAGCAAAAAATCACCATCTATCTGAATACCATCCTGAGCCTTGAAACAAAAGTTGAAAAGCTCAAGAAGGAGAAGTCAGACCTGGCATCTACTGCCGAGGATCTTAGCAAGTCGAATAAGAATTTAAGGGTAAAACTGCATAAGCTCGAGGAGGAGATCCAACAACTCAATGCCACCAGGGAACAATAACTCTTTTATCTTTCTTGCTTTATGCTCAGCAGGCCAGACGCAGGTACAGCAAATCTCCTGATACCTTCTTTGATTTTGATATTATATTCATCCGTCTTCTCTCCCAGGCAATTAAACAGTTCAACTTTGGCATGACCAAAATCCTTCCTGAATGCAATGACCACTTCAGGGCTTCCTTTTGCGTTTATGATATCTATCGCTTTTAACCCGGGCTCATCAACACTTACATAGTAATCATTATAAATGACAGCAATGAGCTTATTTTTATTGAAAGCCATCAATACAGGGTATAAGGCAGATGGGTTCCTGGGGATAAACTTCCCATCCAGCAGAATATATTTATTCTCCTTCCAGTACTTTATCCAGAAAGCGGCCATCTTCACATGATCATCAGGGATAGAATCCAGTTTAACAGACAACTGGGGCACACTGAACAGGATATTCAGGATCTGCAGGGCCGCACTTTCTACCGGGTCCTCTGCATGCCAACGGAACATATCAGAATGCACAGCGGTATTTCCACTCAATAAGCGCAGGTCGGTAGTTCGCACCCTGTTTATGATCCCCATATTCGGACAATCAGCTGCCCTGAACATATTTCCGTATTTGCGCATCAATGGCCCAATATAAGGCTGTCTGAACTCGATCAGGATATCTTCCCGGATCGCCTTCAAGCGCAACATGATATCCGTCATCATGCGATCCAGTGCATCATTCACCGATGCATAATCACGACCTTCCCTGGCGGTAAGATCAGTGTCTTCAGAAGGATAGAACCATCCCAGGAAGTCGAGCTTGAACCCATCCAAACCCCAGTCAAGCAATGCTTTTTCATATGTGTGTATGATATGTTCCCTGACTCCCGGATACCGTGGATCCAGCACCCATGTGCTTTGACTTTCCCAGTGATGCAGGTATTTCCCCTTGAACTGATCATATAATTTTGAATTTTCCCCAATAAATGGCAATGAATACCATAGCATGACTTTCATGTCATGGGCATGTATACTGTCGACAAAGGTTTTCATCTCTGGTATCCTGACCGGTTCCCAATCACCGGTATATGCATATCCCCGCCGGTTGTCCATGGTCTGCCAGCCATCATCTATGATCACGGCTTCCAGGCCGATTTTCTTCCCAAGCCGGCATTGATGCACCACCTCAGCAGCATCAAGGTTTTGATGAAAGCTATACCAGGTAGAATAAAGTGGCACCCTGGCCATCTCCGGTACATCCGCAGGCTGATAACCTTCTTTGCCCTCCCACCATTCGGTAACTTCAGCAATTGACTCATAATAAGGCATATTCCTGCTATCCACCCGAAGTTCAACAGTATACTCACTGATGGCAGGATGAGGTTCGGAGAAAAAGCTCAGGTAATAATAAAAGCGGATGTCTTCTTCCCTTAGGTAGGATGTCGTCTTCACCTTGTTCAATGCATCTGATAAGGCCAGGGTGAGCCTGTTTTGGTCACTGCTGTTCATAAAACAAATGACAGGAGCCTGGCTTGAAGCCCTGGATGTAACGTTATTGTAATAATATGTGGCTTTATCCGTGCGGATATTGGAATTCCAAAAAGCGTATATGTCGACAGAGGGGAAACTCCATTTTAATTCGAATTCCGGTGGCCGTGCAGGCTCATCTGCACTTAACCTGATACTAATGATCTGAATACCATCCTCAATTTCCCTGGATTCCATGTCGATTTCAAAAGGACCCAGGTCACCTTCAATGATTATGTCGTCCACATTGATGGTGATTTCCGGAGATGATTCCGATGTATATTCATTTTGCTCCTGCTGGGTGTTCCGGCAAGCGATAAAGAAAATGGCGAAGGCGAGGGGGATTATAAATTTACTCATGGGTAATAATTATGTGATCAGTGATCAAAGATGTTGAGGTGTTTAGGTGTTGAGATGTTTAGGTGTTTAATTATTTAACAATTTGACAATATAGCAATATGACAATTGATCCTGAATTATTCGCTTAGAATGGCATTAATTTTCGTTCGCAGCTCCGTAATCTCTTCCCTCAACATTTTTAATTTCTTTTCTGATGCGGTTTTTTTCTTTCCATCAGCCAGGTCCTCATCATAGATC
>JAUXCL010000216.1 GCA_030618905.1 Bacteroidales bacterium
ATCACTAAAGAAGGTGCAATTAGATGGGCAAAGCTGGCTAATGTTACTGAAGAAGACCGGGCTGCAAATTTCCTGTCACTCGAAGAGGCTATGCCGAAAATCTATAAAGAATTGTATGAGATTCAAAATAAACTTGAAGATCATTATAAAGATATGCAGGATATTGAGTTTACCATCCAGGAAGGCAAATTGTGGCTTCTCCAGACAAGGAATGGTAAACGGACCGGTGCAGCAATGATAAAAATTGCTATGGATATGCTGGCGGAAAAAAGGATTAGTAAAAAAGAAACACTGCTTCGTATCGAGCCCAACAAACTGGATGAACTTCTTCACCCCGTATTTAAAAAAGAAGCTCTTGCCAAAGGAAATGTAATTGCAAAAGGGTTACCTGCTTCACCGGGTGCTGCTACGGGTCAGATAATTTATCATGCTGATGAAGCGGAAGAATGGGCAGCTGAAGGTAAAGCGGTCATACTCGTCCGGATCGAAACATCTCCGGAAGACCTTGCAGGAATGAATGTTGCAAAAGGTATCCTTACTGCCCGTGGTGGAATGACTTCGCATGCTGCCGTTGTGGCACGTGGAATGGGTAAGTGCTGCATTTCCGGTGCAGGAAATATCACGATAAACTATAAAGCTAAAACATTATCAGTTGATGGCCACACCTATAACGAAGGTGACTGGATCTCATTAAACGGGTCAACAGGAGAGGTGTTTGAGGGAAAAATCGAAACCGTGGATCCTGAATTAAGTGGTGATTTTGGTAAGGTGATGGACCTGGCCGACAAATATACCAGAATGTATGTTAGAACTAATGCTGACTCACCCCATGATTCAGAGGTAGCAAGAAACTTTGGTGCTCAGGGAATTGGCCTTTGCCGTACGGAGCATATGTTCTTTGAAGGGGAACGCATAATTGCGATGCGAGAAATGATCCTTGCTGATGATGAAGCAGGAAGAAGAGATGCACTTGATAAACTACTCCCCATGCAGCGTTCTGATTTTGAAGGTATTTTCGAAGCCATGCATGACCTGCCGGTAACGGTTCGTTTACTCGACCCACCTCTGCATGAATTTGTTCCTCACGAAGACAAGAACCAAAAAGAGTTGGCAGACGAGATGGGAGTAACTGTTGAAGAGATCAAAGCTAAAGTGGACTCCCTGATGGAGATCAACCCTATGCTGGGCCACAGGGGATGCCGTTTGGGAAATACATATCCCGAGATTTCAGAGATGCAGGCCCGTGCTATCATTGAAGCCGCACTTAATCTTAAAGCCAAAGGTGTTAATACCCATCCGGAAATCATGATCCCGCTAACAGGAACATTAGAAGAGATGAAAATGCAGGAAGATATCGTAAGAAAAATTGCTGAGAAGGTTTTTGAAGAAAAAAACGACAGGATCGATTATTTGGTTGGGACCATGATCGAAATTCCAAGGGCAGCACTGGTTGCTGACGAAATAGCAAAGTCTGCTGAATTCTTCTCATTTGGCACCAACGACCTCACTCAGATGGCATTTGGTTACTCAAGAGATGATGCCGGAAAATTCCTCCCGATTTATATTCAGAAGGGCATTCTTAAACACGATCCATTCCAGGTGCTTGACCAGGAAGGTATCGGGCAGCTTATAAAAATGGCTATCAAGAAAGGGAAAAAGACAAAGAAAAACCTGAAAATTGGGATTTGTGGTGAACATGGTGGTGAACCAAGTTCAATTGAATTCTGCAACAAGGTAGGTATGGATTATGTTAGTTGTTCACCATACCGGGTACCAATCGCACGTGTTGCAGCTGCTCAGGCAGTTATTAAACAAAAAATAGCCAAAAAAGGCAAGAAGTCAAAGAAAAGCAAGAAGTAATTTTGGGATATCCTCCTTTTAACACAGATAATCCAGGTTTGAATCATTTAATCAGGGTTATCTGTGTGTTTTTATTAACAAAAATCGCATAAATATCCCATCTTTTGGATTTTTATTATTTTCTCCCTAATTTTATCAGCTGTAATATTAATTCTTTTACATAACTATATCATTCAATATGGAAGCAAACACAAATCTGACAGAAAACTTGATGAGTGTGGTTAAAGCGCACAGAAATGTTTATGACAACATCCCCAGAAAGGAAATGATCAGGATGGCAGTTGATAATGGAGAAGCTATGATTTCTGAAGGCGGGGCTCTGGCAACCTGGACACCCACTGAATCAACCGGAAGAAGCCCAAAAGACACAGTAATTGTTAAAAGAGCTGAAAATGAAGCAAACATTGACTGGAACTCACCTAACAATATTCCGATTACTGAGGAGACATTTAATATTGCTTTTGATGAGGCACTGGGACTTCTTGAGAAAAAAGAAAAGATTTATATAAGTGACAGGATTGTTGGTGCTGATACCAGCTATGCATTACCGGTAAAGGTAGTTTCATCTCATGCTTTGCCTATACTTTTTACTGATAATATGTTTCGACCCATCCCGAAGGGAATAGAAAAAAGCATATTTTTTGATAAGGGATACGTTATACTTCACTTGCCTTATAACAAGCTGATAGCTGAAAATTATGAAGGCAGACTGAGGAAATTGCCTAATGGCAAAACCTCTGATATGATCGTTGCCATGGACATGGACAGGCGAATTGGTTTGATTGTGGGATCGGCTTATGGTGGAAGTATTAAGAAGATGGTGTTCACCGTGATGAATTACATACTTCCATTCGAGGGCACTCTTCCGCTTCATTGTTCTGCCAATGAGGGCGTTAAAGGCGATTCTGCACTCTTGCTGGGTCTCTCGGGTACCGGAAAAACAACGCTTTCAGCAGATCCGACAAGAGCCCTGCTTGGTGATGATGAACATGGTTGGAGTGATGATGGTATTGCCAATTTTGAAAATGGTTGTTATGCCAAAATGATCAACATAGATCCGGCAAAAGAGCCGGATATTTATGATGCAGTGATGCACAAAGATGATTATCTGAATCATGGTGTGATCATCGAAAATGCTATGATCTATAACGATGGGAAAATTGATTATTATGACGATAGGTTTACACCCAATTCCAGGGCCTCTTATCCACTTGTATATTTAAAAAAAATCAAAGAATCCTCCGTATCAGTTCATCCAACAACAATTTTATTCCTCACTGCTGATGCATATGGTGTGTTACCCCCTGTATCACTCCTGAATTCTGACCAGGCTATGTTATGGTTCCTGATGGGTTATACCAGTAAATTGGCAGGAACAGAAACCGGAGTAACTGAGCCACAGGCAACATTTTCAAGATTTTTCGGTCAGCCCTTCATGCCATCCAATCCGGATGTTTATGCTTCGATGCTTGGTGACAGGCTGGAAAAGCACAAGACAAAGGTCTACCTTATCAATACCGGTTGGAGCGGTGGCGCTTACGGTGTTGGAAGCCGTATGGATATCAATTTAACAAGGGCAATGGTGAATGCTGCATTGGAGGGCGAATTAAATGATGTACAATACGAATACGATCCGCTGTTCCATGTAAGTATCCCTACTACATGTCCGAACGTACCTACTAATATTCTGTTCCCTAAAAACACATGGGAGGATAAGGCTGCTTATGATGTTACGGCACAAAAACTGGCCAAACAGTTCAGTGCTGCATTTGATAAGTCTTATGGTGATAAGGATATTAAAGAGAGTGTGGTTAAGGAGTGTCCGGGGAAGTAAAGATTTTTAGTGGTGGTAGGGTTCGTTTCTTAGGATGGTGAAGGCCCTGTATAACTGCTCCATGAATATTAATCGTACCAATTGATGAGAGAATGTCATTTTTGATAATGATATTCTCTCATTTGCAACTTTATTGATCTTTTCATCGAACCCATAGGGTCCACCTATAATAAAAACCAGGTTTACTGTTGAACTATTCATCTTCATTTGAAGGTATTGAGCAAATCCTTCAG
>JAUXCL010000162.1 GCA_030618905.1 Bacteroidales bacterium
ACTTTAACAGCCCCATTGGAGCTCTTAATGGCAAAACACCTTATTATAAATCAAAATCTAACCTGAATGAAAAAAGCACAAAAACAGATTCTGTTCCTTTTAATTATCGCATGTTCAACCTTGCAATGCTCCAGGGAGTATGAGGTGGTAATAAGCGGGGGTACCATTTATGACGGCAGTGGAGATGCACCTTTTATTGCCGATATAGGGATCACAGATGGGATCATCCAGGCAATTGGCAGGATTAATCCCGCTAAGTCAAAAGTGATTGATGCTACAGGACTCTATATATCTCCCGGTTTTATCGACATACATACCCATTGTGCAAGGGGATTGATGCAGCCCGGCATGTCTGCAGCCCAAAACTACCTAAAACAGGGAGTGACTACCGTGGTTACCGGAAATTGTGGAGGTGGCACATACAGGGTGACGGAATACTTTGACCATCTTGATTCCATTGGAATTGGGCCCAACGTTGTCCACCTCATAGGCCATGGTACAGTCAGGCGCACGGTCATGGGGCAGGAAAACAGGGCCCCTTCAGCTGATGAAATGGAACAGATGAAAGAACTGCTTGCCATGGGAATGAAAGGTGGGGCAGTTGGTTTTTCAACGGGACTTTTCTATGCTCCCGGCAGCTATGCCGAAACAGGTGAGATCATTGAATTGGGGAAAGAAGTGAAGGCATTTCAGGGGATCTATGCCAGCCATATCCGCGATGAAGGGAAGTTTACCACAGGTCTGTTAGCTTCCATTGAAGAAGCAATATCTATTGGAGAAGCTGCAGAGATACCGGTTCAGATCTCTCATCTCAAAGCCCTGGGTAAACCTGTATGGGGACTCTCGGATGAGGTAACGGCAATGATTGAAAATGCAAGAGATAGAGGAGTTGTTGTATGGGCTGACCAATATCCGTATACGGCTTCAAATACTGGTTTCTCAGCTGCAGTTTTACCCCGGTGGGTACAGGCTGGTGGTGAGACGAAAACAAGGCTGACGGATCCGGATCTTCTTCCCGGGATCAAGGAAGAAATGGCCCGGAATATTGAAAACAGAGGTGGCCCCGAATCACTTCTCATAATTTCTTATTCCAAGGACAGTACTTTCAACGGGAAAAACCTTGCAGAGATCAGTAAGCTGATAGAGAAACCTGTAGTCGAAACGGCTATCCATCTTATACTGAACGGAGGTTCAAGTGTCATATCCTTTAATATGAATGAATCCGATGTTCTCCATTTTATGCAGAAGGACTACGTGATGACCAGTTCTGACGGTCATGTTCATCTACCGGGTGATGGCATGCCCCATCCCCGGAATTTTGGGGCCTTTACCCGGAAAATACGCAAGTATGTAATTGAGGATCAGGTCATCACCATGGAACATGCCATACGGGCAGCTACCTCGCTTCCCGCTAATATGCTGGGACTGGCCGACAGGGGTATGATCAAGAAAGGATTTGCCGCTGATCTGGTGATTTTCGATCCCCAAAACATCCGGGATAAGGCCACTTTTACGGACCCACATCATTATAGCGAAGGCATCTTATTCCTGTTTGTCAATGGTGAGCCTGTCATCGAAAAAGGTGATTATAATGGTAAACTAGCAGGGAAAACCCTGCGCATGAACCAATAAATGACCAAATTCATTTTTTCATATAATCATAAGTTCCGCCTGGAGAAATAGATTGCATCATTTTAACTTCGTCACCATCTAAAACGAATTTAATGGTAGAATCAGAAAATTCCTTGAAAGTAAACTCATGTAACTTATAGGGAACTAATGTATAAGCTGGCTGGCCGGGTATTTTTGCAATCAATACCCCTTCTTCTTTCAATACTATTTCTATTATTGTTCCAGCCAATTCATAATTTCCCGCATATTTTATCAGGGTTTTAGGATCTGAGAGTGATTCATCGGGCTTTTTTTTGAAGGATACTTCTGATTCATCCAATGAAACCATTGCTGTATGAATGTCCCCTTTCGGATTTACTGAAAAGTTAACAGAATAATTTCCATAAATCTGATCATTGGGTGTGTCAAATCTTTCATAATGAAAGTGTTCCAGCGGCAGAATAATATTGTGAAAATCAAATTCAAGCTCTTGTCCTTTAAGCCTGATATTCAATATTCCGTAAGCCGGATCTTCATATTTACCCTGGTAGTCCTCAAGGGGGTGGGATGGTTTTGTATTGGCTATCTTATCACTCCCTGCTTTCTCTCTTGCTTTTTTACCAGCTTCTTTACCTTCGATCCGATTTTGTAATCTTCTACCATCAAAGTCTGTTTGTTCCAGCCCCAGGAGTCTGTCATAGATGTTATAGGAAATAGTGCTTGGTAATGAGCCATTATGGGCCCCGTTTACAAAAACAATTACGCCGATGCTGTCATACGGCATCATGGATACCAGGGAGTAGAATCCGCCGATAGAACCACCATGCCGGGTAAAATAATGACCCTTATAGATAGCAATACCTCTTCCCATCCCATAAACACTGTTGAGGATTTCATCATATCCCTTGGTTTCCAATTCTGTGTTTGGATATGCTATGGCTGGTTGAAGTGTCTCATTAAGAATATCAGCTGAGATCACATTTTTACCTTTAAAGTTGCCCTGATCCATCAGTGTAATTACCCACCTGGACATATCTTCAATATTGGAAATAATTGACCCGCAAGGCCCCACACCCTTGAATTCCCTGTAAAAAGGTCTCTTTATCAGTTCATCAGTTTCTCTTTCTTCATAATATGGATAAGCAAAATCATCCTGTATTTCCATTTCCTCAACAGTGAAGAAAGTGCTATTCATATTTAAGGGATTGAATATATTTTCCTGGACAAAGTTTTCCCATGTCTTATCTGTTATTATTTCCACGCAATAACCTGCGGCTGCATACATCAGATTATTGTACAAACTACTCTGCCTTAAGGGTTGTGCCGGTTCAAGATATATCAGGCGGTCAAAGATTTCCTTTCTGCTGAAATCAGATTTATACCAAATGAGATCATGTCGGGAAATGCCAGTTCTATGTGCAAGCATGTCACGCAGGGTAACCGTATTATACAGCTCGCGGTTATAAAATTTAATTTGAGGTATATAGTTGCTGATGGGCTCATCCCAGGCCAGCTTTCCCTCCTCAACAAGCATACCCATTGCTACTGCTGTAAATAATTTCGTGTTGGATGCAATGGGAAATAATGTTTTGGATGTCACAGGCAATTTATTTTCCAGGTCACGGTACCCAAATCCTTTCCAATATTCCAGTTTGCCTTTAATGACAATCCCAACCGCTATACCCGGTGTATTCCAATCATTCATAACCTGTTCAATATATTTGTCAAACCCAGTAAGACCTTCATCCAGGTTGTAGGTTTGTCCGTTTGTTTTACTGCCAAAAGAGAGTAAAAGAAGAAGTAAAATGGAAATGAGGTTGATCTTTTTCATTATAACCCAAGTTTACCACCTAAAACCTTGTAAATAATTATAAATCAAAGATAAACCTTATTTTAGTATCCTTAGTTACGTCTAATAATGTTGATAACATTGTTAATATCTAATTTATATCCAATTATATAAATTATTATCTTTACGTCTATGGATTTATCAAAACTCCATATTCATTGGCGGGCAAGCAAGTATAAAGGGAAAACTTATAAATCCTACAGTCTGGCCCGTGCATACAGAAAGGACGGTAAAAACCGTAAGGAAATAGTCCTGCCCCTTGGCAAACTGTCTGAAGAAGATCTAAAGCGATGGAAGATCTTTATTGAAGCCCTCAAGAAGCCGGATATGATGCTTACCAACTTCGATGACATCGAGGTATTGAAGCATTATAAATACCTGGATCTGGCAGCCGTAAACCATATTTGGGAAGAATGGTCTCTTGACAAGCCATTCACAGGACATCCCAATGAAGAAGTAGAGCTCAGCAAAATTGCCAGAATACTAACGATCAACCGATGCATTGAACCGACTTCCAAGTCTCAGGTTGTGGATTGGTTTCAGGGAACATGGCTGTCGCATATACTGAAGGTTGACTCTGAAAAAGTAAATGTGTCGCGTATATTCAGGGATTTGAGCTATATAGAGGATTGCAAGGAGCAAATATGTAAACACTTGTACGAGAATTTAAACAGAAGGACACCGGACTCAATGCAATCTTTTTTTTACGATCTGTCAAGCGCAACCTTCTCAGGGAGTAAATGCATTCTGATGAAATGGGGCCACTGCAAAGAGGGGTATCTTAATCATGTGGTGCTGGCGTTAGTGGTAAATAAAGACGGCCTGCCGGTATATTGGGAAGTCCTTGAAGGGAATACAGCTGACTCCAGTACAATCACATGGTTACGCACCCGGTTGGAAAAATTGCTTCCGGTAAAAAACATTACGATAATATTTGACCGGGGCATGGTGTCGGACGAGAACCTAAACCTGTTGGAAGCCGAAGGATATAAGTATATCAGCGCAATGGATAGAAATCAATTAGAAAAAATAGCTGATAATGTTGATTTCCTTCACTACAATCATTTTGATCCTCAAAAAATTGAACAACAGATCAATGAAACCGGGGTTTTTACCAGGCTAAACGATACGACCTTTTACAAAGAAATCAAAACAATTGATCAACGTCGCTACATCTTATGTTTCAACCCACAACTATTCAAAGACCAACGCAAAGCCAGAGATACAGCAATAGAGAACTTCAGGGAATTTGTTGAAAGGTTGAATGAAGAGCTGTTACTTGCCAAAAATTCCCGGAATGAAGAGGCTACAAAAGGTAAATTCCTGAAACAACTCTCAAAACTTAAACTGAAGAACATTATAGACATTCTGATAAAAGAGGTTGAGATAAGAACACGAGATAAAAATGATAAAGAAAAAATCGTTCAAACCTACAAGGGTATTATTGGTCCGATTGATCAGCGCAAAGTAAACGAGGCCGGCAGACTGGACGGGTTCTGGTTACTGGTAACTAATCATAATGAGTATGAGAATGGCAGGTTTTTGCTGCCCCCCGACGATGCCATTAAGCCATATCGTGACAAAACTATAATTGAGTCAGCATTCAGAGATATTAAATCCTTTATTGAAATCGTACCAATCGGTGTCTGGACAAATAAACATGTTAAGGCTCATTTCACGATCTGTGTTCTTGCTTATTTTATAAACAGGATGATTTGCTTGCGGCTGCATCAAAATCAAGGTGATCTGACAAAAGATGTCATTACTCATCAAAGCGCTTATAAAATTTTGTCTGAGGGATCAATTGATAAAATCCGTATCAAAAACGTTGCTGTACAAGGACACAAACTATCTGGATTGAATGAGTATATTTATGAAATCGTCAAGCGGTTAAAAATGCCGGAAATTACCAGGGTAAAACATGTAATGGATTGATTCCTAACAGGTAATGTTTTTTCGTAGACGTTAAATATTGCGTTGAATTATGCCTTATGTGCTGTTTTACAGCTTTTTATGCAAAATAGGGTGGTAAACTTGGGTTTTAAGACATATTTTATGCAACGAACCATCCAGATTTCCACCCCGGCCCGCAACGGCCTTTACGACATCACCCGTCAGGTGGAAGCCATTGTAACCGAAAGCGGAATTAACTCAGGGCTAGTCAATGTGTATGTCCAGGGCGCTACG
>JAUXCL010000028.1 GCA_030618905.1 Bacteroidales bacterium
AAAATAACTTCAAACACCCCGCCAAAAGGCTCAAATTTTTCAAGCAAGACCACCTTCTGGAATGTTGATGGGGTATACAATATTGAATTGAAGATACTGGATATCAACCTGGGAGCCAATTACCGCAACATGCACCCGGTATCTGAGGGCACGGTGTTTGAGGATACACTTCAGCAGGACGGGACGTATAAGCAAATTTTTGTGAATGAATACGGTGGGTTTGCACAGGGCATTTTAAAGTTTCTGAATGATGACCTGAAAATATACGGGTCCATCCGGCTGGATAAAAGCACGAATTATGATTTGCAATTATCACCGCGTCTGGGTATCGTCTACGCATATAGAAGCAACACTTTCAGGATTACAGCGCAATCCGCTTTTCGTAGTCCTGCCCTCTCTGATCAATACCAATATTTAAATAGAGGACGGGATATCGTGATTGGCAATATCAATGGCCTTGGAAATGTTTATACTGCCAATTCTGTGAACGGATTCTTACCACCTTCCGGGGATGAGGACCCTGCCAAATTGCAAACAACTTATGTAGAAGCTGTTAAGCCTGAACAATTGCAGTCTGTTGAACTGGGCTACAATACCGTCATCAAGAATAAGGTGTTCTTAGATGTCAGTGCCTATTATAATAACTACAGCGATTTTATTGGTTATGTAGCTGTGGTGCAGCCAGGATCAGGAGTAGCAGGTGAACCAAGCGGTGCGGAGAGCCTTGATTCAAGTAATTATCAACGCTATTCTGTTGCAACCAATAGCAGTACCGATATCAGCACCTATGGAGGTGGCATTGGTGTGAATTATTATTTCTGGAAAAATGCCAGGGCTTATATTAATTATACATTTGCCAACATCGATTCAGCTGGTGTTCAGGACCAGATCATTCCTGGTTTTAATACCCCCAAGCACAAGATCAATATTGGTGTTGCAGGTGAGCGCCTGGTTCAAAACTTTGGATTCGGGGTAAACTGGAAATGGGCAGATCATTATTACTGGCAAAGTGTATTTGCCAACGGCCCGATCCCATCCTATAATATCCTTGATGTACAGATCAATTATGCAATACCTGCATGGTACTCCGTGATAAGATTGGGGGGGACAAACATTCTTGATCAGAAATACTACCAGGCTTTTGGGATGCCTGAAGTGGGTGCATTTTACTATATCTCATGGACATTTGACCTGAGCTTCAGATAGTATTTATTCCCAGGCCTACTCAAAAGATGATTGGATCTGGCGAAGATATTTTTCCATAAAACCCAAGTAGATATACTGGGGTTCATTTTTCCAAATATGCTGGAGATGATCTACATATTGTTGAACAATATGGGTGATCCTTTCGGGATGTGACATGCTGTCATTGCCCTTGTTTAGCGGACTTTTAAGATCAAAGGTCACATGCCCCTTCATGTCGGCAGTGATAAAAAGAGGTATGATGTAAGCTCCCGTGCTCAGCCCTAATTCCGCATAACTGGCCCTGAAACCACGGACCCTTCCCAGGAAATCAAGGCTATAACTGCTTTTGCCATGGTACCCATCTCCTAAAATATGAAAGATACCACCTGCAGTCAGCACTTCCTTTGCCTTAAACAGCTGCTTAAACAGTTCGGCATTGGAATGATCCTTGAAAATGATGAGATTGGGCTTGACTTTCGGGTTCATTCCTATAAATTTTTGTGAGTTTGTTCCCTTCTCACGTACAATGGTGTGAAAATCAGTGTATCCAAGTTGTGGGAACAGCGTCAAAGCCGATTCGGCAAGTCCTAAATGGCTATTCACAAGGATGATGCCCCTGCCTTCATCATGCAGCGTTTTGAATTCTTCCAATCCTTTAAATGATACATTTCTGTCCAATTTCTGCTGCTTCATGTATGAGATGGACATGGTTCGCCATGTTTTGGAAAAATTGGTGCAAAGAAATTTGGGCGTCACTTCTTCCAGGGAAGGTGGATCGTCAATGTTCGAAAGGAATTCCTTCAATAGATTCACCTCTGATTTAAAGTAGACTTCCCTTGCAAAACGGGTTTTGCAAAACCAGGCTAAGAGTTTTGTGCCAACAGGATATGGTATTTTTTTACCTCCTCTAGCGGAGTTGAGATACTTTGCAAAAGCATTGACGTTTTTCTTATTTAGTATCATAGTTTTAATTGTAGGCTTGCGAGGCCGAATTTCCAATCTCTGAAGCGATAAAATTCAAAGTTGGATCCTCGATAATGGAATCAATATTCAGTTTTTTATTATATTTTTTCTCAATTTCATCAAAAGCAACGAATAATCTTAAAGAATCGGCACCAAGTTCCAGGATATTGTCATCCATGCTGATGGGCCGTACTTCAAGTATCCTTTCAAATATCTCCTGTAGCTCGTATTCAAGTGGACTTTCAGGCTGAATGATATCCCTGTCCTGCCCGATCTTGTTCCAATCCGGATCAGGGATGGCTTTTTTATTCAATTTGCCGATCTCATTCATTGGCAGGCTATCGAGCTGAACAAAATGGGAGGGGATCATGTATTCCGGCAGCATCCTGATGATGCCTAATTTCAGGTAGCTGAAATCCAAATCCTCAATTTCCCTCGCAACTACATAGGCGATGATATGCTTTGACCCAAATGGGTTTTCTTTCACCATCACTGCAACTTCCTTGACATTTTTATGCTGTATCAGGTTGTTCTCAATTTCACCGAGGTCAACCCGGTACCCCCTGATCTTCACCATACTGTCACTTCTGCCGACATGTACCATACATCCATCAGATTGCTTATAACCCAGGTCGCTGGTCCTGAACAACCTTGCACCTGGATTTTCAGGGTCTTCACTAAAATCAGAAGCCGTTTGTTCGGGTTTGTTCCAATAACCTAAAGCAAGGTATGGACTGCTGATCAGGATCTCTCCGGTCTGGTTCGGGTCCATTCGCTTCAAATCTTCATCCACAATTGTCATATCCATGCCATCAACATAGTACCCAATAGGTACTATATTGCTTTTAATTGCCGTATCTGATGTAATCGTATAAAATCTTGAAAAAAATGCTTCAGTGCTGGCATAGAGGTTAATGATCCGGGCATTTTTCTTCAGGTGCTGTCTCACTTTATCGACATCGCTACGGTACAATGTTTCCCCACCCAGCCATAATGTATGCATTGAACGAAGCCGGAAGTTCTTGTGTAACACTGCCAGGAAATGCCGCAAGGTTGACGGGATCATCAGGGTCATGCTGATCTTTTCAAACCTCAGCCATTTTGCGAATTCAGACAGGTTTTGCGCTTTGAGATCGAAAATCATCAAGGTTGAACCATTTAGTAAAGCTCCGAAAATAGGCATGGTGTGAGCCGAAAAACTGATGGAATAATAAAATGCAATTTTATCATCAGGTGTGATGGTAACAGCCTCTGAGAATCTTTTAAAATAATGAACTATTCCCCGGTGAGCATGCATAACGCCTTTAGGCTGGCCTGTAGAACCGGATGTGTAAATGATAAAGCATATATCGTCAGGACTAAGCTTGACACCTGGATTATCAGATGACAGATCCGATCCTGGTTCATCAATATTTAATAGCGGTATATCAGCTGCCAGGGCCTGTGCCTGTGACCAATGGAAATTATTGCTGATCAGTAAACTGCATCCCGCATCATTCAGCATGTATTGGTTCCTTTCGGCAGGGAAATAGATATCGAGGGCAACATAAGCTTTGCCTGCTTTCATGATAGCCAGTAAGGCAACGATCTGTGTAATACCATGCTCAAGGAAAATGCCAATCCGGGCCGGAGCCTTATCTGAAGATTTAATAATAGCGTCAGCCACACGGTTTGAATACGCATTCAGTTCCTGATAAGTAATTTGTTCTCCATCAAAATTTAGTGCAACTTGCTGCGGGAATTTAGCTGCAACCTTTTCAAATCGATGATGTATCGTTTGCTCTATGGTGTCAAAGCTTAAGCGATCAGCCATATTTAATAGATTCAATGTTGATTTGCAAATGTAATCAACCCTGGACAATTATGAACCGGTGATGATCTTTTCATAAATATTTAAAGTTTGCAGCATTGCTTTTCGCCAGGAAAATTTCATGGCCTGTTTTAATGCTTTTGCACTTTTTTCTGCCCTTAACTTTTCATCTGAAAACATTAATTTCATTTGCTTCTTTATATCATGGATATCCCTGGGATCTGCCCCTAACCCTCCATCATTAACTACTTCCGGCATGGAGCTGTTATTTCCATAAATAACTGGTGTGCTGCAATTCATCGCTTCAAGGAGAGGTAATCCAAAGCCTTCATAATGAGAGACATAGCAAAGTGCAATCGCCTCGCTAAACAAAGCAGAAAGATCATTATCATCCACAAAGCCGGTAAAAATAATACGCTGGCTCACCACCGTGTCATGTAGAAATAACTTGTCTGCATCCCAGCCTTTTTTTCCTGCTATCACAAGATTCACATCGAAACCGGGATTTTCTTCCAGAAGCCTGACAAATGCATTTACCGTATTGCTCAGGTTTTTCCTTGGCTCAATTGTATAGAGGCAAATGAAATAAGGAACATGAGCAGGAATACCGTATTTGTCTTTTACCCTGCCGGTCTTTTCCCTGTTGATCTCAAATTTGAATTTTTTCTTGTCAACTGCTTCATAAACCAGGTGGACTTTAGATGCTTCAATATCACACTCTTTGATGGTGTCCTGATAGGTTGATGAAGAAACAGCGATCACATCGGCATTTTTCCGGTTTAGAAACTTAATCCCTTTTTCAGCATTGGAGATATTGATCGAGGTGTGGTATTGCGGTAAATACCGGTGTGTAAAGTCATGCATGGTGACCACCAGGGGTACACCTGTAAGCCTGAACTGCGAATAATGTTGAACCAGGGGGAGATGTATCAGATCATAAGTCTTGAATACCTTTTCATATTTTGAACCTTTAAGCAGGAATGTAAAGTAAGTTTTCAGCACATACAAGAGCTTCATTGAGAAACGCAGGGGCCATAGAACCACAGCTGCAACAGCAAAAATGCTTTTCTTAATGAAATTATAGGTTTTGTGAAAGATTCTGATATTGTGTGTGTTGAGGTAATTGATCAAATGGTTTGGAGTGAGCCAGACCATGACTTCATCCATAAGCTGGAACAGTGATTTTCTTGCCTGTTTACCGGCCCGATGCTTACCTTTTTCAAGGTCTTTCTTCTTGAAGTCGTCGAATAACAGGTCCCTGCATTCCCTGAGCTTCTTAATTTTACCTTCAATAAAGAGATCAATATCCCAATGAGAAGCAGGATTCAAGACCACATTGTAAAGTCCTTTCAATAGCTCTACCTGGTACCTTTTAATCCCATCATTATCATTAGAGACCAGTTTGTTGCTTTCAATGAGAACCTTGTAATGCTTGTTATCTCTTGCTTCCCGTTCAATCCCCAGTTTTTTGATCACCTCATAATCTGCATCTGTGTTAAAGGCACTTATCTCCCCTTCGAGAGAATAACCCATATGTAACATGGTGTCTCCGTGCATACTCCAAAAGAGATCATGTAAATCATCCGGCATTTCTTCTTTCCAGGAACCTGATTTTCCCTTGCGGAAGTTTTTTTCTGCCAGGTCACGCATATCCGCTTCAGAAAGATTACGGTCTTTGCCGCTGCCATACTGCGGAATACCGAACTTCAACTGTTCAAAGGAAGGAACTTTCGATTTGTCGGCATCAGGCAGATGAGTAATCATTCTTAAGCGTTCGGCACAGGCAATTGGATCTGTCAGTAAGTCTTCATAACGGATGATCAGATCGGCCCTTTTAATCCATTCCTTCACATTTTGTGACCAGCCCCCGAAGAAAGTATCTTTCTCCGCGATGATGGCTGCCTGCAGGTTTTGATAAAAGTCTGACCCCGGTGCAATGATGTCTTTTCTGTGGTGGGCCATAGAACAAAGTGCATCACGTCCGTCGCGAAGGATATAAACAGCAGGTATCGCAGGATCAGATGGGTTCAGTTGCCCGGGAAGCAAATGGGTCTTGACAAAAGGAAAATCCTTATAATTTTCATCCTGGTGATAACCGGGATCCAGGTGAAACGTTGCGGATTCAAGTCCGTAAACTTCAAACAGGATATTCCTGAAAAAGGTATTTCCTGATCTCGGAAATGATGCAATCCAGATCATGACCGCTGTTTCATTCGTTCTTCCCTGAGTTGCAGTGCCCTGTTATAGATTTTATAATCCTCACTGTTCAGCTCTTTAATTCTTTCAATAGTTTCCTGATCAACCTCCGGTTTATCAGCTGTAGGATTGTGCTTATATATCTTATACTTTTTCCATCCCAGTAATTGTCCTAAATGCTCCAGGTCTTCATTATAATGTTCAGTCAACCCAATGAAGAACAGTTCTTCAAGATCAATGCCCTTCATGAATTTCCAAATGCGGTTTCGGTTAACTTTGGTGCTTGCATACTCAAGTAAAGACTTCTCCATTTTCAACAGGATATTAAGGCCTTTCCTTTCTTCATCAAGTTCCTTGCGGAGAATCATGTCAAGATAATAGTAATTTGAGATTACACGGGTTGCCGGGTCGCGCAACCAGGTGATAACTGGAATTTCTTTTGGAATTTCAAATGCTTTTGTGAGCCTTTTGTAAGAAAAATGTCCGTGAATCACCTTTATATCCGGATCAAGACTTTTATCTTTGAATTCTTTGCTGTTTAGCTCAACATTGTTTGGAATGTCAAGTCTGACAACATTCTTGCTGCCATAAACTTCCCTTAGTATATTCCGGAAGCTCGTACCGGCCGTTTTAGGAATGTGTATGGAGATCAGCTCCAATTCAGTTTTTGATTTATCACTTCGTCTAAAAAGATTCATTTGATCCCTCTTATTTTTTTTATGTCCTCGTACAATTTGATGTCAAACTTATTGAAGCTTGCAATTTCATGGCGCATTTGCTCATCTATATCATTGTATTGTGTCGTGCAATCATTATTATATTTGAAGAAAGAACCATCGTTAATATGAGGAACTTTGTGAGGTTTGGGCCACCCCAGCTTTGTTGCAAGCTCCCGGATATCATTTTCAAACTGTACAAAGATACCAATAAAGTAAAATTCCTCAAGAGGCAAACCATGCAAGATCTCTACCATCTTGTTCCTTCTTGAAGGCAGCCTGGCATATTCGATCAGGCTGAAGTTGATCTTTTTCTTTTGTTTCTCTGCTGCTTTGCCATCCCGGATCCTTTTCATGAAAAAATAATAATTGGATATTATACGGTCTATTGGATTCCGGACCCAGGTAACAACCTTTGGATGAAATTTTATTATGACCTTATTTGCCTGTTCAACAGTCAGGTGCCCATGGATGACTTTAATATCTGAAGATAGACTATCGTCAAGATGTTGGTTGATCAGGCCGGGCAAAAAGTCCTTCCTGGATTGCCTTTGATCCAGTGCAGATCCGTATACCTGCGAGAGTATTTCGTAAAATGAGCGCCCGCCGGTTTTTGGTATATGTATGGAGATCAGTTCTAGCATTTAGCTTATTTTAAGGCTACCGTCCTTTAAATACCCCATTTTCAACATCACTTTTCCGTATTTCTTCCAGAATTTCTTATGCAAGTCTTCTGTCATATCGTGCTTCCAACCTCCCACCTGGCCACTTCTGAAAAATTTTGCACTGAAAGCATCTTTCTCCTCTTGTGAAAGGCTTTGCCTCTTCTTGCGGCCAAAATGCGATTCACCTGAACGCTGGGAGTCAAAGGTTGGGATTTTATCCAGGTCCGGTTCCGGTAAATCAAGCAGATCTTTCAACTTCATAATCTCCCTTTCAGGATTTTGTATGAGGTCCTCAAAATAGATGACAAGGTCAGCAATTTTAACCCATTGCTCAACATTATTTCCCCAACCCCCGAAATATGAGCCCAACGGGGCCCAAATTGATTCCTGCAAGTTTTCAAGGAAGTCTGTGCCTGGCTCAACGATATCTTTCCTGTGATGAGCCATCGAAACTAGTGCATCTCTTCCATCCCGTACCAGGTAAATGAGCTTTGCATCTTTATCACATTGAGGAAGAATCTGCTCAGGCATCTCATGAGTTTTAAGGACATAGTGTTTTAGCTGCAGCTCAAGCATGTTAAGTCTTAATTCATCTTCCTTTGATAGCGATTTATGTTTTTCCAGTTCTTCCAATTGGCGGAATTCGTCCAATCGTTTAGTGTGCATTTTGATATTATTCCAGGAAAATACACCAAAAACATCGAGGAGTATATTTCTCAGGAATGTATTTCCTGACCTCGGATAGGAGGCAAGGATGATATCTGGCTTTTGCGGTATTGTCTTCATGTCACTCTTCCCGGATGTTGAGTTTGTCTACCTTGATTGTCCGCCTGTAAAGGTCAAAAATTTCATCCGGCGTTCCAATACCGAGACAATGGCCTTCATGCAATAAGATAACTCTGTTCGCATATTTCTTAATCGTACTCAGGTTATGACTAACATGTACTATGGTCCGGTTTTTGACAAATGTTTCTGCGAAGATCTCATCCGACCTGGCTTTAAAACGTTCATCGCCCACGCCCCCGAAAAATTCATCCATTAAAATGACATCTGCTTTAGCATGGACAGCAACAGCAAAGGCCAGCCGCGCACGCATTCCCCGGGAAAAGAACTTGATTTTAGTATTGACAAATTTTTCCAGCTCGGCAAACTTGATGATCTTTCTGAAATTTTCTTTCAGTTCGCTCATCTTAACACCCATCACGGATCCGTTCAGGAAAATATTTTCCCGGGCCGTCAGCTCATTGTTAAAACCCAGCCCTAAACTTAACCTGATGAAGCTTCCAAAAATCTCAGATATTCCACCCTTGTCGGGTTTGTAAACACCGGTCATTAAATGTATCAGTGTTGATTTTCCTGATCCATTTGCACCAACTATTCCAATGAACTCACCCCGCTTTATCTCCAGGCTGATATTTTTGACAGCTTCTATCTTGCGCTTATTTTTGCCATTCAGAATTGCCCAGGATTTTTCAAAGAAATTCCCCCTGACTTTATCCCTGATTGTAAAAGTCTTGCTTACATTCTCAAGCCTTATTGCAATATCATCGCTCATCGTCATTATAGTTTTTCAATTGCTTTATGGAAGAATTTTCTGAAAAACCAGATCCCAAAAGCCAGTACTACCAGCGCATAAACATAATTGTATCCAACCAGGAACCAATCAGGTTCCTTTCCATACATGAGCACATCCCTGGAATTAATGATGATGCCGGCCAATGGGTTCAGGTATAACAGGGCAGGAAACATGTTGAATATCTTCTGTTTGGCAAAAAAGATGGGATTGATCCAGAACATCAGTAAGAGGACCAGGTCCCATAGTTGGCTGACGTCCTTTAAATACACGTTGATGGTGGAAAGAATCAGGCTTACACCCAGAGAAAGTATGACAAGGTTGAAAAAGAAGATGGGGTAATATATTAGCCTCCAGGTAAAAGACATTTGCATGATCAACATCATCAAAATGAGCACAGTGAGGCTAACCAGGAATCCGATAGAACTGGTAATTATGGATGAGATGAAGACATCCAGTTTATTAAAACGGATATTCTCCAGCAAGTAACGTTTTGATTTGATGACGTTCATGCCTTTTTTGGTGGCTTCCTGGAAATACATCCAGATGATGATCCCTGAAAAAATATAAAATCCATAATTGGGGATCTCTTTTGAGAATACAAATGAGAAAACTATATAATATATCAGTATCCTCATCAGGGGATATACAAATGCCCAGATCATGCCGAGCATACTGGCACTATAACGAAGTTTGAAATCCGTTTTCGCTAACAGCCAAATTCTTTCGTATCGATTGTTGTCGGGAAGACGAGATGTGATTAAGTTTCCAATCATTCCAGGCGTTCTGTGATTTGGTTGAATTTGACAAAGATAATGCTTTTGGGTTGATGAAACGCTGATTTTTGATATATTTGGGCTCCTTCAAAATGACAGTATGGCAAAAAATAAAAAGAAAATAAAACAGCAAAGGAAGTTTTGGGAAAGCCCCTGGCTCATCAGGTTTGTTTTCCTGGGGATTGTGGTGTTAGCTGCGATCTTTTATGCAAATAGCTTCAAAGGTTCATTCCAGTTTGACGATGCCAACCTGATCACTAAAAATGTGAAGATTAGCGATATCGGTAATTATTCGAGCACAACTTTCTGGTCGAATGTCAATGTACGGCCCTTATCCTATTTCTCTTTTGCCTTAAATTATGCCATACATGGGCATGATATCTGGGGCTATCATTTTATCAATTTTCTGATTCATGTGATCAATGCATTTCTTGTATTCCTTCTGGCAAGATTTATCATGCAATTGAGTTTTGAAAGAAACCTGGTCAATGACCGGAAGGCCAATCAGGCAGCCATCATTATTGCGTTGATCTTCCTGTTGCATCCCTTACAGACCATGGCGGTGACTTATATTGTGCAACGCATGACTTCCATGGCAGCCATGTTTTATTTGTTGGCAATGCTCTTATATGGCAAGGGACGATTAGCTTATGCCCATGAAGGCTTGAACAGGAAAAACGCAATGCTCATAGGAGGAGCGATCGTCTCAGGGATACTGGCGGTCATGTCAAAACAAACCGCGATCACATTTCCACTGGCTTTCCTGTTCTTTGACCTGTATTTCATCAGGAATAAAGAGGATAAACCCTTTAAAAAGTATCTATTTGCAGGATTTTCCATCGCTGTAATCGTATTCATCACTGTAAGCCTTTTGGGTTATCTTCCAAGGGAAACACCAAATATCACAAGGGCTGAATACCTTCTTACCCAGTTCAAGATCTTCCTGCATTATGGGCAATTGCTCCTGGTCCCGATCGGACAGAATGTTGATCATGGTATTGGCGTTTCAGGCAGTCTTTTTGGACTGAAGGAAATTGTTGGTATGATCCTGGTCCTGGGATTTTTATTTCTCGCTTATAAGCTTTTCGACAAGCAGAAGCTCATCTCATTTGGCATCATCTGGTTCTTTCTGACCATCAGCATTGAATCCAGCATTATTCCTATCAGGGATGTCATGATGGAGCATCGTTTGTACCTGCCAATTTTTGGCTACAGCCTGATACTGGTAAGTACAGTTTATTTATTTTTCGGGAAGAAATGGAAAAAGTATTGTGATGCCGCATTTGTCGTCATTTTACTCATCCTTGGAGTAATGACCTATCAGCGTAATAAAGTCTGGGAATCCGATTATGCTTTGTGGAAAGACAGCCTTGAAAAGACCCCTGAAAATACACGCGCGATGATTAATTATGGTTTTGCACTGGTAAAAATGGATCAGTACAATACTGGCATTCGCTATTATACCAAAGCAATTAACAAAGACAGTACTATCGTTAATGCCTATTTTAACCGGGCTATTGCACAGTTTGACATGGGACGCTACAGTAAGGCAATTAGTGATATGACAAGGGTGATCAGGGAGAGGAAAGATTCTGAAGTGCCCTACTTTTTCAGGGGAACCAGTTATGCCCATTTGAAAAAACTGCCGGAAGCACTGACCGACCTGAGCAGGTCCATTGAATTGAATCCAACGATGGCAGAGACATACAAAAACCGGGGTATTGTCTATGAATATGCCAAAGAATATGAGCTTGCACTGGCTGACTTTTCCCATACGCTAAAACTGGATCCCAGCAATATAAAAATGTTGATCAACAGGTCTAAAATCCATTACCTGTTGGATGATTACCCCAGGGCATTGGAAGATATCCTCTACGCAGAACGGGCCGGATTGCAGGTAGACCAAAATTATATCAGGATGCTTCAGACACGCATTGCCAATCCTTCAGATTCTATTGAGACTAACCGTGTGATCAGAATTGATTAATTGACATCCGGACAGATGTTGATTATTTTGAGTAGAAATTAGTAACCAAATATTTGCTTAACTTTGAAGTACATTCAAGAATTAAATGAATCATCTTGCTGAACACACTATCTAAAATACTGGTAATCATTCCTGTATATAACGAGTCTGCCAATATTGTTGATTTACTCGAAGAAATCCATCAAAGCAATCCCAAACTGGATATTCTTGTTGTTAATGATGCATCAATTGATAATTCAGGACAACTGGCAGAAGCTACCGGCTTTGCAGCTGTAATCAATTTGCCTTTTAACCTGGGCATAGGGGGGAGTGTGCAAACGGGGTTTAAGTATGCCAGGGCACATCATTATGAAATTGCCTTGCAGCTTGATGGTGATGGACAGCATAAGGTCTCTGAAATTAAAAAGTTGATTAGACCCATCAGGAAACAGGATGCGGATGTTGTAATTGGATCTCGCTTTAACCGCAAGGGTGATGGTTTCAAGACAAATCCCATGAGGCGTATCGGGATCAAGATATTTGAGTGGTTCAGCTTTTTATTGATCAGGCAAAGGATTACAGATCACACTTCAGGTTTCAGGGCTTTTAACAGGCGGGCCTTCGAATTTCTGGCCGACAATTATCCTACAGATTTTCCAGAGCCGGAAGTTGTCATATTATTGGGAAGAAACCGTTTTAAAATAGTGGAAGTGTTTACACAGATGATGCGCCGCCAGGGAGGTGTATCCTCAATCCCCCTGGCAAAAGGGCCTTATTACATGATTAAAGTGATGTTGTCCATGTTTATGGCCTCCATCAGGTCACGGACAATTGAAGATGAAAAGCCAAGATCATGAATGAAACCAACATAAGTCATATCCAGACGATTGCTATAGTGGTGAGCGTCTTTTTCCTGCTGCTGATCTTATACCTGATCAAGAACAAGCGGATCAAGGAAGAGTATTCCTTGCTCTGGATCTTCTTCAGTGTCATCTTTATCCTTTTCTCCGTATGGCGGGAAGGGCTGGATTATATTGCTGGTCTCATTGGCATTGCCTATCCACCCGCAGCCCTGTTCATGGTTTTGCTGATGGCCATATTCCTGATCCTGATCGAATTTTCTATTATTATCTCGAAGCTGGCCGACAAAAACAAAACCCTGGCACAGGAGATTGGTATTTTAAGACAGGAGTTGAAGGAGATTCAAGATTCAGGATCCAGGATCCAGGATGCAGGATACAAGGAAAAAGATCACGAAGAAGAATAAGGGGCTAAGCATTCAGATTCTTTGCTGATTTTCGTCCCGGTGGCGGGGCATTCCGTCAGGGACGAAATATTACGTATCGTGAACAAATATATTTGCTAGGATTGATAAAGGTTAATGTAATCCCGAATAGTGTCTATCAATTCAAATTTGCGAAGAGGTTTTTCTTCCCATTCGTTGTTATATGCTTTTTCAAGGGCTTCGAGGAGGCCGGTTTTGTCTTGTGATTTCATGGGAATGTTTTTTCCGGATACGACCTCCTTCAGGGCTCCCAGGTTGGAATGGACCAGGGGTACGCCAAGCGCAATGGTTTCAGCAGCAGCATAGCAGAAGCCTTCACTGTAAGAAGGAATGACAATACATGATGAGTTTAAAAGCGCATCTTTCAAGGTTTTATCATCCAGGCCGCTCAGGATTATTATGTTATCCTTGAGCTTATATTGATCAATGGTCTTAATGATCTTTCTGTAGATATTCAAAGGTGATTTGGAGATAATAAGTTTTAATATGGCTTTGGGATGCTTCCTGATGAATTCAGGGACTGCTTCCATAAGGATATCCAATCCTTTGGAGCTTCCGGGGCGGCCAAAATATGTAAAGGTGAAATTTGACGGAGGCTCAAGTAAAAGACCTTCGAACTGCCTGTAGTCTAATCCATTATATATGCGAAGGATGCGATCAGGGGGAACTTTATTTTGGAGTAAACAGTCCCTGGTATAATCCGAGACTGCAATGAATTTGTCAAACTTCAACCGCAGGATTAACTGTTCAAACCCATAATAAAGCCTGCGTTGAACAGGGTTCATGTAAGGAAGGCTGAACCATAGTTTTCCCCATGCTTCATGGAAAGTGATAAATACCTTTTTCTTTCTCACCTTTGCAGCAATCCATGCCGGGAAGGCAGCATTATATGAAGTAGTATGGATCAAATCGGCTTTTTTGGCCAGGCGGATTGCAGGGCAGGTGGCGAATAGCGTGAACCAGAAGCGGTTTAAGACAGGTAGCCGTTTGATCAGTACACCATTGATCTCTTCTTTTTCAGGTATGTCTTTACTGAATCTTGTTGTCAGGATACTTACTTCATGACCCTGTGATACCAAAGATTCTGCGAGGGATTTAAACAAACGTTCATTTCCCCCAATGTTTGGATAATACAACTCCAATATGAACAAAATCTTCATCGCTTCAGCAAATTTGTCATCAATAAATCAAACTCTCTGGCGTAATTATCCCAGCTAAACTGCTTGGCCTGTGTAATTGCCAGGCTTGATCGGTCATCCCGGTAAGTATGATCATTTTCATACCTATGGATCAAAGCAGCAAGGCTGTTGAAATCTTTGGTGTCGAATGTATCAGAAGCCAGCCCACCAACCTCAGGCAAGCTGGAATTGTCGGCCACGATGCATGGTGTTCCACAGCTCATGGCTTCAAGTACAGGCATTCCAAAACCTTCATAAAGGGAAGGAAAAATGAAGACCCGGGCATGGGAATATATAGATGGCATATCCTCTCTTTGTATATAACCTAACAGACGTATGTCTTTTCTGAAGGGGTGCTTATCAAGTTCCATGAAGAAATTCTTTGACTTCCAACCGCTTTGCCCTCCGATTACTAATTCCAGTGTTGAATTGTGCTCTTGCTTGAGGACCTCAAATGCTTTTAATAAGGTCAGCAGGTTTTTACGCGGCTCAATAGTTCCAATATACAGGCAGTAAGGCTGGTGGAGATCATATTTTTCTTCAATAAGCTCATCATTAAGTGTTCTTTTAAAAATTGGATCTTTTCCAAGGTAAATGTATTCTGTTTTATCATTTGCAGAAGGCAGGTACTGAATGACATCGTTTAAAGTGCTCCTGGAATTGGCTATGATCAGGCTGGCTCTTTTAAGGATACCTTTTAAAAAAACACGCTGCAGTATCTGGCTGTGAAAGCGATGAAAATGCGGATATTTAATTGGTGTGAGGTCATGGATCACAGTAACCCTTTTGATCCTTGCCGGCAGATTAAAAGGGCCAAAATGGGCAGGCTCTACCACTGCATCCACTTTCATCCTCGAGAGTTTACGGGGTAAGCCCAGGAACATTCGGTATGCCTTGTACCCTGGGATCTTCGGATAATTTCTAACTACTATATTCTCAATGCCTGATATCTGAGGGGCAGGGGACATGCGTATTGCCATGTATTCATTTTGGGTGGTGATCTTTCCCAGATGCGTCAGGAATTCCCTGGTATAATAATGGATTCCAGCTTGCTGGTTGTCGATCGGATCGGCGAGGATGGCTATGCGCATGGGCGATGTTACTTGTATTAAAAACCAAATATAATGAAAACAATGGCAAGATTTACGGAAGAATTACACCCGGTATATATGTTTGCAAAAACTTGTAATTCAGGGCGATAAGAGCCCTTTAACATTTTTTAACATTATTTTACGAAAATATTCGTAATTAAACTTGCGTTTACGAATTAGTTCGTATACATTTGTTGTACGAAATAGTTCGTAGACATTGAACTCACTTTAATATAATGGCTAAATACAATAATATACCTAAACCTACCGATGCGGAACTTGAAATACTTTCTGTGCTCTGGGAGCATGGCCCCAATACGGTCAGATTTGTCAATGAGAAGTTGAATGAGAGGAGGGAAGTGGGCTATACAACCACCCTGAAGTTTCTGCAAATCATGAGCGAGAAGGGACTGGTATCAAGAAATACCGAGGGGCGCACGCATATTTATGAAGCGGCCTTCGGGCAGGAGCAAATTCAGTACCAGTTACTCGATAAATTATTACAGACAGCATTTGGAGGATCAACCCAAAGGCTTGTCATGCAAGCCCTGGGCAATAGCAAATCATCGCGTGAGGAGCTGGAAGCCATTAAAAAGCTTATCAATAAACTGGAAGGAGGCAAGTCATGAATATGATCAATCATTTTCTTTCAGGCGCCTTCATCGAAGCACTGGGCTGGACCCTTGTGCATTCCATCTGGCAGGGCGCCCTGGTGGCTATCCTTGTGGCGGTACTGATGATCATCTTAAAGAAATATTCTGCTAAATCCAGGTACCTTATTTATTTTACATCACTCATCTTCCTGTTGGGAATTTCAATAGTTACATTTTTTAAAGTATATGAGCCTGCATCAGGGATGGGCGCTGAATTGGCTAATGGCCGGGTGTTTAATAATGCTGCCACCGAAATGCTAATGGTAGATCAGCAAATTGCCGGTGCTCAAATAGAAGAGTTTGGTGACCTGAAACAGAGATTTGTTGACTATTCTGAAAGAAACTTTCCACTTTTTGTCTTCCTCTGGATGCTGGGCATAAGTTTTTTTCTGCTGAAGTTTCTTGGTGGATATGCCTATTCCCAGCGCTTAAGGCATTACAGAACCTTTGAGGTTTCTGAATATTGGA
>JAUXCL010000075.1 GCA_030618905.1 Bacteroidales bacterium
GCATGCGGACATATGTGATGCCTCCGGCATCAGGCCCTTGCCGAATGGTGAGGGTTTTGTGAAATATTTTTGGACCCCAGAGGGGTCGAATATTATTCTGGTTGCTATATGCGGCAATTATTGTTTACAATTCAGTGTTTAGACTTTATGATTTAGACTGTTTTTGTTCGATTTGAAATCTTAAATAAACCGAATATTGAAAATTGTAAAATGAACATCAGATTCTAAATTGTACACACAGAATTGTAAATTGTAAATTATAGGTCCGCAGCATGCGAACATATGCGACCCCTTCAGGAGCGAGTGCTCTTTCTTATTCATATTCGATCAAATGTCCTCTAACCCAGATGCCTTCTTTTTTACGATAAAATTTATCAACCAGGATTCCATTATCATTCAATTCAAATGATTTTTTGAATTCACTGGATCCTCCCTCAAAAAAGGTTTTCCCTTCCAATATTATGTTTGAATTTTCAATAATTACATTTCCTGTCGATATCATATCTTTATTCACAAGTGACAGATATGAAATATGGTTTTTCTCCCAGTCGAAATAATAAAATGTTTCCATTTCAAATCCAAGATCAGGTACACTTTTGGTCTCTTTTACTGCTTTAAATCCTGGCATATATTCCCATTTAATATAATGTGTATATATGGAGTCCTCGGAATTTACAAAATGCCCTTCCCAGTTTTTTCCTGTTAACGGCTTGAAAATATCAATTGAATTGTTTTGTGCTGCGCATGGTACACTTGAAAAAAGAAGTGGAACTAAAAAACTGCTCACCAACGTGAAGAAGAATGTCTTGATCATTTAGAAATGGTTTTTAATATTCCAGGATCATTAATATTGTTTGGCTGAACTTTCCGGCAATCATCTGGCAAGAGTAAACGTCACTGCCAAGCCCGGAAGCATCAAATTCAACTTTATAATCTCCGGGCCTTTGCTCCTGGTTTACTAATTCTGCGATCATCCGCCCCCGGGAGTCGTGAATAACAATCCTTATCATTTGTTCTTTTTCAACTGAATAGGTGATGCTTGTTTTAGTTTTAAATGGATTTGGATAATTCTGATTTAATCGGATTTGACTTAGTATTTGCTTCTCATCATTGATTGATACCAGGGGCGTAATATTCCACAATTCAAGATTATTCAGTACTGTATCGGAGGCTACCATCTGATAGTAGTCAGCTTCGTCTTCTGCTATTCCCCCATGATAGGGAATTCCCACAGTGCTTTCCTGAAAAACTGTGGAGTAGATAACACATGCCATCAAGTAAGAACCCCTCAGCGATGGATGGTTCCAGTCGCTCATGTGTAAATAATGGAGCGGATAATTATATGCTTCCAAAACAGCATACCATGCCCATCCAACAGGCGCTATTTCAAATCCTATTTCTTCTGAATATTGCAGTGTGTTATCATAAACATGCCATTGCATATCTTCGAAAGTATCTGTCCAATTCTGATACCAGGTCATTCCGTCTTCGAAAGCCCAGGGCAGGCAAAATACCATTCTGGTAGATTCACAATTTGCTGTTATCTTATCGCGAAGCGTTATCAATGCAGGATATACAGGATGGTGGGTAAAATGATCGGGATAAGCCATCAATACCCCAACTCCTTGTAAAACAATATAATCCCAATCTCTTTCATTTATTTTTGCTTCCGTACTGCTGCTACTTGCATGATCAGAAAGATACAGCCCGTTTTGCCCGTGCATTTCAATGTAGATTGAAACGCTGGAACTGTCAGCAAGGTTCTGAATCAAATTCGCAAGGCTATTGTAATTAAAATAGCTGCTTCCGATAAGTAAGATCTCGCATGTATCCTGATTGTTTTTGGTATTTGCTGAAAGATGGTTATAATTTATTCCAAAGAGAGTGAGTGATATGAAAAGAATCGTTTTTTGTGCGAATCGCATGATTTTAATTTTTATTGTACTTCTTTTTCAATTTTACATCCGCTCATTAAGCTGCTTTTTTAAAGCTTTTTGAAAATGATGGAAGCTGGCAATAAACAAAATAACCCCAAAGCCGATTGCAATATATACTTTAGTAATAATTCCGAATGAAAGCATGCAGCTTGAAAATAATAAAAGTAAGCCTGTGGTCATTCTTTTATCGACGAGTTTCATATTAGCAGTATTTGGTGAAGGTAATTATTGTTTTATAAATTTTGAAGACAACACTTTACCGTCTTTATACTCAATATTCAAAAAGTACATGCCTTTTATAAAATCCCCGGACCATATCCTCGTATTCTGATCATTTGAGGAAAGGGCCCTTATCATCTGTCCACTGGAATTAAAGATTGATATTTTTTTTATTTCGCCCTGAGTACCGGCTACAATATTCAGAAATTCAGAACAGGGATTTGGAAAGATTAAGACTTTTTTTTCGGGTGAGAAAGCATGCTGACCAATGGAGGTTGTGCTATCCAGATCATTTTCAAACCAAGATATCATATCTGAAGAATAGCCAATAGCAAGCAAATCGATATCTCCGTCGGAGTCCATGTTTACGGGGACGATGACAAATCCGCTTGCAAAACCTCCATCAACATTATGTTTTGTAAACTGCTGGTTGCCGTCATTTTCGAACCATTTCAGGTTACTTGCAGACATTCCGGCAGCTATCAGGTCCTGATCACCATCATTATCAAGATCGTAAGCATCGAGCCAGAGATCACCACCGAGCGGGGCCAGTGAATGTTTTGTAAATTGTTGGTTCCCATCGTTTTCATACCATGCGAGTTTGCTGTTCATACATCCTGACCCAAGGATATCCATGTCACCATCCAGATCCACGTCCCTGGCTATAACCGTATGTGCAGTGTAGAATAATGAATCAACCATATTTTCCGAAATGAACTGTCCACTCCCATCATTTTCCCACCATAAGATTTCATTATTCAATTCCCCGCATGCGAGCGCATCAATATCTCCATCATTATCCATGTCTTCTCCAAAAATAAACGGGCTTTGCTGGAAGCGGTCAGAGATAAGATGTTTTGTCCAGCTGTTGGAATCCTGTCCATCATTTTCCCACCAGGCTATTTCTCCATTATGACCGTAATAATCGAATCCTGAACACATTATATCGAGGTATCCATCCCCGTTTACATCTTTCAGGTCAAGAGTATGGGCTCCCTTAAAATCGTCGTCTACTACAATTTCTGTAAAATTTTCATTACCGTCATTTTTAAAATAAACGATCTTATTGGCCTGCCACGCTGCACAAACGATATCAATCTCAAAATCTCCATTTAAATCATCGGCACGGATCGATCTTGCTCCGGCAAATCCCTGTTTTAAGGTAATTTGTGTGAAAGTGTTGTCTCCATTATTCTGCCACCAGCAAACCTTTCCTCCACTCTCTTTACCACACCCAAGGATATCCATGTAACCGTCTTGATCAACATCCGCGGCCGATACATCAAATCCATCGATAAATGTATCTGTTATAACGTGTTGCTCAAATTGAATTTCTTGTGCATTCAGCATTAAGCTGATCAAGCAAATAATGCTAATGGTAATCGTTGTTGCTTTCATTTCTTTGATTTTAGTAATGTGAAAGTGTTTTGATTTAGTTATTTTCACTATTAGTTTTTGCAGACAGCTGAATGCCTGCTTGATTCAATTTTCTTTTCAAATTTTAGTGGTCTGGAGGAAGAATCCAAATGAAATAGACGATTGGAAGCGATAATTCGACGAATATCCTTTTCTTTATGGGAAGTTACATTAAATCGACAAAATGCTATGTTCGTCGAGAAACCTGATCCTTTGGTCGATAATAAGTTATTAAGTGTAATTCATATCTGATCTTTGCCTCAGATACATTATTTTTGATAAATATGTAAGCCCCATGCCGACAAGCTCTATTCACTACGAGGGAAAGAAAAAGGTCCTTATAATCACCTTTCATATCCTGTTTTGGGTAGTATATCTTGCGTTCTTTACTACAGAGCTAATGATATACCAGCCTGAAAGGGGACTCTTGAATACCATTGGCCGGCTATTGGTTTCTGTTTGGGTAGATATACTGGCTGCATACTTTACTGTTTATTTCCTGATACCAAGGTTTATCTTCAGGAAAAAATATTTTTGGTTTCTCATTTGCTTTATCTTATCAGCTATTGCTATCGTCTTTCTGCAAAGAGCTGTTCTTTTATATATCTCATATCCAACATTTCTTCCTGACCTGCAGTATAAAAGGGGGTTCTTTGATTTCTACCCATTGTATTCCTTTATGAATATCTATACAGGTACCGCCTTTTTTGCAAGTATTTACCTTACAAGGTTTTGGTTTATTAATCAGCAACAGAAGAAAGACCTGGAGCAACAGAATAAAGAAAGCGAGATGGCATTGTTACGTAGCCAGATAAGCCCTCACTTCTTATTCAACACATTGAATAATATTGACTCACTGATCTTCCTGAATCAGAAATGGGCCTCCGATGCGGTAATCAAACTTTCGGAGATCTTAAGGTACATGCTTTATGAGGCCAATATTGATCGTGTCCCGCTGGAAACTGAAGTTTCATATTTGAAGAGCTATGTTGAACTACAACATTTAAGGATCGAACAGGAAGGCTTTGTGCACTTTGATGTAAAAGGAAAGATTGGCAATCACAAGATTGCGCCTATGCTATTGATCCCATTTGTGGAAAACGCATTTAAGCATGGTAAGAAGAATGTACAGTCCCCCGGAATAATGATAAAGATTATGGCCTCTGCTGAAGAGATAAGCTTCGATATTACCAACTATGTGAATACCACTCAGGAAATTAACAAAGATGAAACCAGGGGGATTGGATTAAAGAATGTTGAAAGAAGATTGAAACTTATTTACCCCGGGAAACACAAGCTGGTAATCGAAACCGGTAATGAACTGTTTGTGGTTCAATTAAAAATTTCCATAACATGAAAATTTCATGTATTGCAGTCGATGACGAGCCATTGGCACTTGAAAAGATCAAGGCTTATATACTGCGTGTAGAAAACTTTAAATTGCTGGATAGTTTCAGCAGTGCTGTGGATGCGCTTTCATTTCTCAATGAGAATAAGGTTGATGTTGTTTTTCTCGATGTTCAGATGGAGGAGCTCACAGGAATCCAGATGATTGAATCGATGGCTGAAAAACCGGTGGTGATTTTAACAACAGCCTATGATAAGTATTCAATAAAGGGCTACGACCTTAATGTAACTGATTATCTGCTGAAGCCTTATTCTTTTCAACGCTTTCTTCAGGCAGTGAATAAGGCTTACGATGCACTTTCAATTAAATATAAAAAGAATCCTTCCCTGATCACCAATGAAAATAATGATTCAGGCAGTGGTTTTATGTTTGTCAGATCCGAAGGAAAGCTTGTCAAGGTTGCTTATAAAGACATCCTGTTCATTGAGGGGATGAAAGATTATGTCAGGATTCATACTCACGCAAAAAGGATCATGACCCTGCAAGGGATATCAAACCTTCTTGACTTCTTACCGGAAGACCTTTTTATAAGGATCCACAAGTCATATATTGTCTCCATTGATAAAATTGAAGCCATAGAACGCAGAACGGTGATTATTAATGAGGAGCATCTCCCAATAGGGGATAGGTACAAAAAACATTTTATGTATGTTATTGAACATCATAAGATTATTTTTTAAGTTTTCTTTTCCTCAACTCTCAACCGCTAACACTGAAAACCAATCTGCTTTCCCAAGTAAGACGAATTTGGTAGATTGAATATTTAACATCATATCAATTATTGCAAATACAGAATACAGAATTTTACATTACGAACCCCGTTGAAAGCTCGGAGAGTACACCCGCCGGGTTCACCAAACAGCTAAACCCCCTCCCCAATCAGGAAGAGAGCTTTTTATTTCAGGGATATTTCTTATATTTGATCAATCAACATGTAAAAACCATATTTTTATACATATAATCAATGAGGAAACCAGTCCTGACATTTCTCGTTATGATTTTGGCAACATCATTATCAGCACAGGACCTGGTCATCAAAACCAATAATGATACTGTTCAATGCATAGTTGTTGATGTTACATACAGGTTTGTAAAATGCATATCATATCCTGGCCAGGAGGGGCCTGTTTACAATATTCTAAAGGAAGATGTGTACATGATTAGATACGCGGATGGGAAGGAATTGTTAATACAAACGGAAATGCCCGAAGAAGATGCTTATCATAATCTACCACTTACTTATACAAGTGGGTTCAGAGGGATAGTCATCCGCCAGGGTGATCGTGAATTAACAAAACCCGATGTCAGGTATATTTTCTCAAACTACCCGGATGCACTGGCAAAATATAATAGCGGAAAATCAATGAAAGTCGTTGCAAATGTCATTGCCTTGCCCAGTGCATTTGCCCTTGGTTGGCAGGTGGGGACCATGATTGCAGGCGGCCAGCCAAACGGTACTGTGATGATCATAGGTGGTGCTGGCCTCATTGTGGGAATAGTTTTAGATATTGCAGGTGGCAACAAGATCAGGCAAGCTATTTCTATTTACAATTCAGAGATCAAAGCAACATCTAAACTCCAAATGAATGCAGGCTTCACAAAGCATGGAATAGGAATAACATTATCCTTTTAATTTTTAGTATCGCCAACGAAAAGAATCAAGCTTATATAGTATGATTAAATGAATGCTATACTTTGCAGCTTATAATATATTTTTTCAATCTGAGCTCTACAATATATCGAGTACTGGAAACCATAAATTGAACATCAGATTCTAAATTGTACACACTGAAGTATAAATTGTAAATTATCCCCTCCTTCCCGGGCAACCTTTTAAACTTTCTTCTTTCTCATTTGTTAGAGCATTAACTCAATATACTTATTACATTTGCTTTTTTAAAAATATAACCCGGTTAACAATAACGAACAATACCAAAAATGAAAACAAACCTTATTACTCTATTGGGCATGATAATTATGTTCGGTGCTTTTCAATTGACTGCACAGGACGAAGTTCAATCACCTGCGATGATCGCAACAGCTATACAGCATGTGGTTGTAGGCCCCGTAAAGGACTTTCCGGCCCTTACTCCTGAAGAACTGGCTGCCATGGCAGAAGATGAAGCTAAGGTGATAAGAAACCAGGACCTCAAGTTCAGGAATTACCCTTTTTACGAAGAAACCAAACTTGACGGGCCTGATCCCGGCCTTCAAGCTGAAATGGGAACTAAGATGAGCTTTATGGGTATCATCCAGAACTGGAGCGGGCAGTCGAGTTATACCAATCCTCCTGACGATAATGGTACTGCAGGTCCCAATCATTACATGCAAACTATCAACACAAAATATACTATTTATAATAAAACCGGAACCTTGCTGGCCGGGCCTACCAACCTGAACGTATTCTTCTCGGGATTACCGGGAGGAAACAACAATGATGGCGACCCTATCATACTTTTTGATGAGCAGGCACAGAGATGGCTTATGGCTGAATTTTCCGGCGCATGGAGTAACCCTGATTATATGCTGATCGCTGTTTCGCAAACTGATGACCCTACCGGCCTTTGGGATGCATGGTCGTTCTTAATGAATGGATTTCCTGATTATATGAAATTTGGCGTGTGGCGCGACGGGTATTACATGGGTACCAATACTTATAGCGGCGACGATATTTATGTTTTTGAAAGGGATGTAATGCTCGCCGGAGGCTCAAGCCCGCAGGTAGTCCAGTTTAATAACCCTCACCGGCCAAACAGCGGCTTCCATTGTATACTTCCAATGGACAATGACGGGGCTTTTGCTCCCACCGGCACTCCGGGACAGTTTATAACCATTAATGATAATGCATGGGGCGGCAGCACAGGGGATCAACTTTGGATCTACGAATTGGATGTTGACTGGGTAACACCCGGGAATTCTACTTTCAGCAGGGTACAGCAACTTGATGTTGCTTCATTTGACAGCAACTTTGGATCCACATGGGATAATATAGCACAGCCAGGAACAAGCCAAAAACTTGATGCTATCAACCAGATCCTGATGCACCGGGCACAATACCGGAATTTTAGCGGATCGCAGCATGTTGTTTGCAACCATACTGTTGATGTCGATAATACTGACCATGGTGGAGTTAGATGGTATGAGCTTGAATATGTTGGTTCTGACTGGGAAGTCAGGCAGTATGGTACCTATGCACCTGATGGCGACAGCCGTTGGATGGGAAGTATTGCCATGAACGGGGATCATGAAATTGGATTAGGATATTCCGTTTCCAGCACCTCAACGTATCCGAGTATTCGTTATACCGGCCAATCTGCTTCAGAAAATGCAAGTGCATCAGGGATCCTCGATATTGCAGAAACATCGATCCAGGTGGGAACTGCTTCACAATCCAACTATAACAGATGGGGTGACTATTCGAACGTGGCAGTGGATCCTGTTGATGACCATACGTTTTGGTTCACAACCGAGTATAATATCAGCGGCGGGCAGAAAGGCACTAAAATTGCTTCCTTTGAATTTACACCTGCACCGCCACTGGCCGACTTCATTGCCGATGACCTGACCCCACTTACGACGGATGCGGTTCAATTCACTGACCTTTCAAGCGGGGCACCTACCTCCTGGTCATGGACATTCACCCCCTCAACAATTACTTATCAGGGTGGAACCACTTCAGCTTCTCAAAACCCGGAAGTGATGTTCGATGCGGCTGGTTTCTATACAGTTGAAATGACTGCAACCAATGCAAATGGTTCAAATACCGTAACAAAAGTTGATTACATTGAAGCAAGCCTTCCACCATCAGCTCCGGTAACAGACTTCGAGGCTGACAATACCACGCCAGCTATAATGGAAACAGTATATTTTACTGATCTGTCGACCAATGATCCAACTTCGTGGTTATGGACATTTACACCTTCTACGGTAACTTATATGAATGGCACAACATCTGCTACACAAAATCCGGAGGTGGCATTTGATATGGCGGGTTATTACACCGTTGAACTCACAGCAAGCAACACTGCCGGCTCTGATACGGAAACCAAAACCGATTATATTAATGTAACTGAAGGAGTAATGACTGTTCTGGCAACAGCGAGCCCTGAGGAGATATGTGCAGGGGACTGGAGCCAGCTCAATGCTGCACCAATCGGGGGTACTGGTACATATACGTACAGCTGGACATCCATTCCGGCAGGCTTTACTTCGACTCTCCAGAACCCGGTGGTTTTCCCGCTTGTAAACACAACCTATCATGTTGAAGTTGATGATGGGGCTCAGCTTGCAAACGACCAAACTTCGGTCACTGTTAATCCGCTTCCTGTTATTACACTTGGCGACTGGCCTGACATGTTATGCAATGTAGGTGTCCCGCCCGTACAACTCACAGCCATCCCGGCAGGGGGTACCTATATTGGTCCGGGCGTATCGATTACAGGGATGTTTATCTCGAGCATTGCAAACCTTGGGTGGAATGTGATCACCTACACCTATGAAGATACTCATGGCTGTGAAAATTCAGTTCAGGATTCCATCTATGTGGATGATTGTGTCGGAATTAGTGAGATCAAAGGTGATGAAAGTGCGGTTAATCTTTATCCGAATCCAAGCATGGGTTCATTTATGCTTGAAAGTGAGCAGGAGATGGAAAGGATAGAGATCATCGATCAAAGTGGTAAGATGGTGATGATGCGAAAGATCAACAGCAAAAGCACTCCGATCTCTGCACTTCGTGCCAAGGGTTTTTATTTCATCAGAATTTATTTTGAGAATCATAATGCCCTGCCTACAGTTGTGACAAAAGAATTCATAATTAAATAAGGATCCAGCATCCAGTATCCAGTATCTAGTATCTTTGCTTTAACACTTTTCCTATGAAAAAAATATTGATTGTTCTTTTTGCTCTAATGATCCCCTTGTTTTATTCCTGTGAGGAAGCTGATGAAATCATTGAGAACTTAGGCCTGACAGATTTAGAAATTAATGCAGGCCTGAAGGAGGCCCTGGCCATTGCAACGGATACGGCCGTAAGCATAGTATCAAAAGTTGATGGCTATTATAAGGATGAGATCATCAAGATATTGTTGCCGCCGGAGGCGGATATCATCGTTGATAACCTCAATAACCCTCTTTTGCAGGGACTTGGTTTTGATCAACTGATAGGACGTGATCTTAAAGATAAACCGTGCTGCCGAAGATGGTGCAACAGAAGCGGCACCGATCTTCTGGGGTGCGATCACCGATATTACTATCACAGATGGGTATAATATCCTTCA
>JAUXCL010000225.1 GCA_030618905.1 Bacteroidales bacterium
ATTATTGACAAGGATATCAACTTTCTCATATACGGAATGAATTTGGGATACCATCTCCGCAATCGAATCAGGGGATGCCAGGTCAGCCTGAACGATCATATGGCCATCACCCTGAATGGTGTTTAAAAGATGATTGGCCGCAGTTTGGTCCTTATGATAGTGAATGATGACTTTTGCACCTGATTCAGCAAACATAATCACAATGGCTTTGCCGATTCCACGTGATCCGCCGGTCACGAGAACGCTTTTATTGGTAAAAGATATATTCATGGTAAGACTCCCAATTTTGTGTGCTAAAATAATTCCTTTAACTGTTCAAAAAATAATAGTGCCAGTTGCGGTTTCAATATGATGGTAAAAACAACCCCGAATATTGCCCCCCAGAAATGTGCATTGTGCCCCACATTATCCCGGCCTTTTCTTCCCTGGTAAGCAGAATAAATCAGGTATAAGATTCCAAAGATAACTGCTGGGATAGGAACAGGGATGAAAAATAAATACAGCTTTGCTGTGGGCATCAGTATAATGCTGGAAAAAACTACAGCAGATACGGCTCCGGAAGCACCAACGGCAGTGTAGTAGGGATTGTTCTTATGCATTCCGAAGTCGATCAGGACAGAAAAGATAATTCCCCCCAGGTACAATAAAAGGAAATACAGAATAGCCTTACCGGCAAACAAATACTGGAAATATGCCCAAACGACCTCTCCAAAAGAGTAGAGTACGAACATATTGATGAGCAGGTGAATCCAATCTGCGTGCAGAAAAGCATAGCTCACAAATCTCCAGCCCTGCTTATCGTGTTTGATGGCATAGGCGCTGAAGCGCAGCTTGTCAAACCAGTCGCGTCGATTGAAGGCGATCAACGAGATGATAACAGTAATGACGATAATGAAGTATAAAATCATGGTATCCGGATTCAGATTTTACTTACCTGTCATTATCTCCCCTGAAGCATAGTCAAGTTCAGATCCCAAAACACTGTGAGGGATCAGGTATATGGCCAGCATCACGATGGCTGCCACGAGGGCCCAGCCTCTTTTTTCCCGGTTTTTCCACAATCGGATCAAGGCGACAAGCCAGACAGCAAAGGCGACGAGTGTTTTATTATCGGTAAGATCCTGTCCAAATGGCCAGCCGGTCCATAATTCACCAAAAGCATATAATTGCATGACCGGTCCCAGGATCAGGCCGCCAATGAAGAGTAAGATAATCGTGATATAAGTGTATTTAAAGGTGTTTTTCCCTTTGATGAGCACTTCCAGTCCGGTGCGTGTGGAAAATACCATGGCCAGGAACATCAGCAGTATATGAGGATAAAGGACCCAATTTGGAACTCCTCCTTTAAAACGGATGACCACGGGTTCTTTGTAAATACTTATAGCTTGTCCATCTCGTTTCAATTTCACCTTGTAAATCAATTTCCCCGCAGGTGCTTGATGAGGCAAGGTGATGATCAGGTAATCCCCATCCCTTTTCATTTCCTCGCCGGACCATTCTTCATCTGTATTAAATCGTTTATATATGTATTTGCCTTTTATTGCAGTGTCAGTAGCGAAGATTCTGCTCTCAGCATCCGTATCGCCGCCATGAGAGGTGAGTAATCTGTATTTTATGGTTTGACCGGCAATTTCAGTCTTTCCGGTTTCGGGATAGGTTGGCCCGGTCATTCTCTGGTAAATGGCGATCACAATCGTGAAAATGACCGTAAATATCCACAAGAGTATTGATTTCGTTTTGTAATTCATGTGTCAGTTGCTTAGTGAATGATTACTTTGCTCAATTGCATCATAAAAGACCTGGTGGATCTTTGTGCGGATGTCCATGTCCAGTAGTTTCTTGTTGGATGCGTCGGGATGAATCCCATTACATAAAAATACATAGACCAATCCATTTTCCGGATCTGCCCAGGCATAGGTTCCCGTAAATCCACTATGGCCGAAACTCCGGGATGAAGCGCTTTCACATGTGGGGCCATCCTCATCATATTCCAATAGCGGTTTGTCAAAACCAATTCCACGGCGGTTATCATTCAACGGAAATTGCACCTTTGTGAACTCTGATACAACCATACTATCAAGGATTTGTTCACCACCATAATTTCCATTTTGTAAAAGCATCTGCATGAAGATCGCTACATCATTGGCATTTGAAAATAATCCGGCATGTCCTGAAACGCCTCCCAGTAATGCTGCACCCTGGTCATGAACATCCCCCCAGAGTAATTGTTTCCGAAAGAATTTATCATCTTCGGTAGGAATAATTTCATCCAATGGATAGCGTTCACGGGGATGATATCCCATGGTGGACAAGCCCAGGGGCTTGAAAAAATTATCCCTGGCGTATTCCTGTAATGATTGATTAGTGAGGTTTTCCACGATGGGAACGAGTAAATAAAATCCCAGGTCGCTGTACTTGTATTCCAGTGTGTCCCGTAAATCCGAGTTTCGGATGCTGTCGTATATGACATAGGAGTAGTCTTTCCTTATGTATAGGTTTTCGGCCACGCGAACCGGGGTCTCCTCGCTAATCGTATTAGCATAAATACCCGGAACATATCCCTCATCCCCGAGGGTGTATTGAAAATATGGTATCCAGGGCTTCAGACGTGCCTGGTGGGCCATGATATCCCTGATGATCAGCTCTTCCTTGTTAGAATCCTTTAAGTAGGGCAAATACCAGCTTAACTTATAGTCAATATCAATATCCTTACTGCTGTATAGTTTCATCAGTGCTGGTGTGGTAGCTATGATCTTGGTCAGAGATGCCAGGTCGTAGAGGTCTGAATTCCTTACCACCTGATTTTTATCATAAGTATGATAGCCAAAAGTCTTGTCATAGAAGACAACACCATCTTTTACAGCCATGATCTGGCAGCCGGGATAAGCTTTCCTGGAGATGCCATCCAAAGCGATAGAATCGACGGGATACAGGAATTTGCGTTCGATGCCAAGGGATTCCGGACCTGCATAATTCAGCCGGGTCTTGGAAGTTTTAATACCCGGCGTATAGTCAGCATACTCAGGCAATTTAATGGGTAGGGAGCCCGATATCTCTACACCGCCAAATACCCCCTGGGCTACGATTTCCTGCATCACCGGGTCATCCTGGTATGATACCAATACTGCGCGGATCCGGTCATCATCCGGGATCTTATTGATAAGATAGGGGCAGGCAGCCATATTGAGTATCAGTTGCTTTTCGCCGGCCATTTTTCCGATCAGGCGGATGGCTTCATTGCTGACACCATAGTTCTTCCAGGAAAAAATATTTGTGTTCTGGAAATCAATAATAAGCAGGTTGTATGCCTGAAGATCACTCATCAATTTAATCATTTCGGATTCATCAGGAACTGCGGATGTCTGGAAGCAGGATACAGGGGCATATTTTTTTAATGTTTCCTGGAAGGGACTGGGCATAGTTGACCCAATGGAAACAGAGGCGATGCTCAGGGTGTCAAGGCGCTTGAGTGGAATAATATCCCTGCTGTTTTTGATCAGGGTCAGGGAAGCCTGGTATAGTTTCCTGTTTAATGACTGATAATATGGGGCATTCAGATCCTTTACCAGGGATGTTGTATCAATGAACTGTTCCAG
>JAUXCL010000130.1 GCA_030618905.1 Bacteroidales bacterium
ATTCATTATCTGTTCACCGTTCACCGTTCACCGTTCACCGTTCACTGTTCACCGTTCACTGTTCACTGATCACTCTTCTGACAGAATCAAGCACTGTTCCATCCACCCATTTGATCACTGCCACGATATCATCGGCAAGTTCCGGCTTGGCAGGTTTGCCACAGATTCGCTCAGCCTCGTCTTTAAGTTCTTCAATGGTTTTGATGGGCAAGTCACTGTTTTTGACCTTATCGATCAGGTCTTTTCGCAGAGGATTAATGGCAATTCCTCTTTCTGTCACGATCACATCGATCAGTTCTCCCGGTCCGCAAAGGGTCGTTACCTCATCTCTGATCACCGGTATCCGGTCGCGGAACAATGGTATAGGCATTATTGTGCATTTCGAAAATAAGCAGTTCTGCCATCCACCGATTCCATGAAGAAGATAACCGTCCGAATGCGTTACCACATTGGCATTAAAATTTACGTCCACTTCAGTAGCACCCAGGATGACTACATCAACCATTCCGGCAAAATTGCCTTTGCCATGGTAGTTATAACTTGTAAAAGGACTGGTATTCACGTGGTTTGAGTTCTCCCGCATTGAGCGGACTCCCTCCAGGTCAAAAGTCTGGCCATCAAGGATATAATCAACAAGGCCTTCCTCCAGCATTTCGACCGGATACTGGTTACTGCCTGCACGGATAAAGCGGGCTTTCCATCCTCTTTCTTTGAGCAGTTTACTGAAATATACACCAATAGATAAAGCGGTACCACCGGCGCCGGCCTGGTAAGAAAAACCATCTTTTACAATGCCTGCTGCATCACAGAATTTGGCTGTCAGTTCAGCAATAAGCAGTCTGTCCGGGCTTTTGGTGATTTTGGTCGTACCGGAAATAATTTTTTCAGGAAGACCAACCTGATCTACCTCCACCACATAATCTACGTAATTACCATGGATTTGCCAGGGAATACAGGGGAATGGAACCAGGTTATCGGTCACCACGATGACTTTATCGGCATATTGCGAATCTGCCAGGGCAAAACCCAGCAAACCACAGGCGGCAGGGCCGTCAACACCATTGGCATTGCCAAAAGGATCTGCTGTTGGAGCAGCAATTACGGAGATGTCGATCCGGACCTCTCCATCCTGAACAGATTGGTAGCGACCGCCATGGGAACGGAGTACACCAAGGCCTTGCATTCTGCCTTCAGAGCAAAATTTACCAAGGATACCATTCATACTTCCTTCAATACGATTGATGGTGCCATCTTCCAGGTACTTGATAAGGGGCTCATGGCAGGGGAAAGCTGCAGATGGGTACCACCTCAGGTTTTTCATGCCCAACTCAGCTGCGATGTCGAAGATCTGCTTGGCGATCAGGTCACCGTTACGGAAATGATGATGGGTGGAAATGGTCATGCCATCCTTCAATCCAGCTTTAATCAGAGCTTCTTTAAGGCCAGGGATGACTTTATTACCGTCGGCAGGGTAATTTGCACAGGATGATATCCTGGGCGCGTATTTCCTTCCATCAGGGATATACTTCCCAACCCCTTGAAAAGGGATATGTTGTTCGCCATTGATTTCGGACGGGACAACCCGGCCCGCAGCATTTTTTACCAGTTTATCATATTTTTTCATGCTTCTTCCCTCCAGTTTTTTGCAAGTTTACCTGTGGCAATGGCCAGGTCTATCGTCCTTTGTGCCCGTTTGACAACAGGCGGGTCAATCATTTTAGTCCCAAGTGAAACCACACCAAGTCCTTTTTCTTCCGCTTCCATAAAGGCGTTAAATATCTTTTTGGCCTTTATGATGTCCTGTTCATCAGGCGCATAATTTTCGTGGATCACGGAGATCTGACGTGGGTGTATGCAACCCATACCGTTGAATCCTAAAGCTTTCGACCGCAGCACCGTTTGTTTCAGGCCTTCCATGTCAGCCACATCAGAGTACACAGAATCGATAGCCTGAATACTTTCCGCTTTAGCAGCAATGACCAGTTTGCTTCTTGCGAAAAAGGATTCTGTACCTTCTTCTGTTCTCCTGGTACCGATGTCTGCTGTGTAATCTTCAAGGCCTATTGCCAGGGCGGCAACATTGTCGGCTGCTGCTGCAATTTCATAAACATTGACCACACCCTTCGCGCTTTCAATGATAGGCATCAGCCAAATATCATGTTTAATACCTGATGCTTTCCTGAGTTGATCAATTTTTTTATTCAGGGTGATGATTTCTTCAGGAGATTCACATTTCGGCAGCAGGATCAGGTTGACATGATGGGGGACGATGAATTCCAGGTCATCGAGCCCTTTAGGAAGCTGGTTGATACGCACCATTCGTTCCGCACCATAAAAGTTGACGCCCCGAAGTGCATTTCTGACCAGGAAGCTGGCTTCATACTTTTTACCCGGGGCCACGGCATCTTCAAGATCGAGGATAATTCCATTGGGCTTGTGAATTCCTGCATTAAGGAATAAGTGTGGACTGTTACCAGGAAGGTAAAGCCGTGTGAAGCGGTCCCGCTCTTTGGAAGTGATGTCAGTGTTTTCTTCAATGGAAGGTAGCAGGTATTCCTTGTCGCTTTCGATTACTTTCCTGATGACTGCCTCCATCCTTGCCGCCAGGACCAGTGGCAGGGCACCTGAATCTTCCACAGCTACCATGGCATTTTTTATGCCATAATGGGACAGGATATCGAGCAATAACTTTTCAATATCTTTTCCGAACAGGACCTTGACCTTGCTTTGTAGTTTAAGGTCAATGCCACCTTTGTCTTTCAGCTCGAAGCTGATAAAACAATCTGACCGTACGCCCGTTCCCCGGTTGCCGGCAGATGCTGATTTCATGGATTGTTGAGTCATAGTACTTATCAAAAAAGGTGTAAGAAATTATTAATCATCTGCTATATTCAGCAGATGCAAATGCAAAGATTGCAAGTTTTTTAAAATTATAGCTTATTTTTGATAAAAATTAAAGTAAAAAATCATGTTCAGGTTCCGATCCATCTTTGCCACAATGATAATATTGACAGCTTCACTGTATGCCTGTAACAAGGACAACAATGAATCCGGCTCAGATATTACGGCACCGATGATCACTATCCTTGGTGTCAATCCGATCTATTCGCAGAGAGACAGCACCTATGTCGATCCCGGCGCCACTGCCCATGATGATGTTGATGGCGACATCACAGGTAATATTGAAACCACCAGCAATGTAGATGTTTATATAGATGGTGATTATACAGTTACTTACCGTGTATCTGACCGGGCCGGAAATCTGGCAGACACATTCAGGATTGTGAAGGTCAGGGTTTTTTGAATATATGGGTAGCTATTGAAAAATTGGAATTTGGGATTTGATGCATTACGCTAGTTCAGCGTTGGATCAGATGGAAAATTGGTCCAGTGCGCATACTCTCCACCCATAGCGGCAATACTCATGTCCCAGAGTTCTTCAGGATTGGCTTTTAACAATTTACCGGCACGGATTCGGGATACCAGCCAGGAGTTTTTCTTTAACTCCCCATCCAGCTGATCACCTGCCCAACCGGAATAACCAATATAAAAACGGATTTCATCAGGTGAGATCATGCTCAGTTTGATCATGTCCTTGATCTGTTCAATATCACCTCCCCAATAAATTCCTTTGATGATCTCCTCGCTGTCTTCTATTTTCTCGCCCAGGGTATGAATAAAGAAGAGATTATTGCTTTGCACAGGTCCACCCAGGTAAAGATTTGTTTCAAAATCAGGAAAATCCCTGACAATCTCATTGAATTTGGCAGATAAGGGCTTGTTCATAATCAGGCCAAAAGACCCTTCTTCATTGTGCTCGGCCAATAAGACCACCGAGCGCTTGAAATAGAAATCACCCATCAGTGGTTCTGATATCAGGATCTTTCCCCGTCCGGGTTTGATGTTATTAGACTTTATGTTGAGTATGTTGTGAATATCCTTCATGTTCTCCTTGTAGTAATAAGCAATATTATTACTTTTGATAACACAATATACAAAAATAATACCAGCATTTCAAGATGCCGTCTGATAATTTTATCAAATATCAACAACTGCGGGAACGTCATCCGGAGTTTGTGTATGAAAGCTTTGAATTACACATGGAAAGCGATCAGATCCTCATCGAATTTACCTTTAAACTGGATCATAAAGCTGTTTTTAAACCTTCGCTAATTATACCTGTCACCGACCATTTTGTCAGTGAAAATTTGTCTGTTGATAAATTAAATTCCTTTGCATTCCATATCGGGATGATCGAATTGATCAGTTACTGGAAAGCGGCATGTTCTCCAAAGATCATTATCAAACCCTATGTGCTTGACCAATGGCAGGTTAATTGGTGGCGAAAATTGTATTATCATGGCCTGGGGGAGTTTTTCTACCAGAATGGCATTACTGTTGAAATGGATGACTTCGTTGAAATTCTTTCTGAAGGTGAACCTTTTCCTGGAAAAGCTGAAATCTATTCGGGACCAACAGCACTTGTTCCGATTGGTGGTGGCAAAGACTCTGTAGTTACCCTGGAGATGTTGAAGGACCATAAAAAGCTGATCCCATTCGCGCTTAATCCACGAAAAGCTATTTGGGATACAATCATTAATGCAGGATTCAACGAATCTGAGACCGTTGTGGTTAACAGAAAGCTGGACCCTGAATTGTTAGTGCTCAATGATGAGGGCTACCTTAATGGCCATACACCATTCTCTGCTTTACTTGCCTTTGTTTGTGGGATGACTGCCGTTCTAACCGGTTCATCCGAGATTGTATTGTCCAATGAGTCGAGTGCCAATGAAGCCACGGTAAGGTCATCCACAGTGAATCACCAGTACTCGAAATCATTTACATTTGAGCAGGATTTCAGGACGTACTTTCAGAAATACCTGGCTGACCATATTTCCTATTTTAGTTTTCTGCGGCCCTGGAATGAACTTCAGATTGTCAGGGCATTTACAGATTTTAAAAAGCATCATCCGTCTTTTCGGAGCTGCAATGCAGGAAGCAAAACAGACAGCTGGTGCGCTACCTGTTCTAAATGTTTATTTACATTTATCATGCTTACGCCATTTTTGTCTGAGGAAGAAAAGATCAGCATATTTGGGGAAGATCTTTTCAACAAGAGGACCATGATTCCGATCCTGGATGAACTGACAGGTCGTACACCAGAAAAGCCATTTGAATGTGTGGGGACCATCGATGAGGTCAATACCGCACTTGTGGCAAGCATCAAAAATCACCATCATGATCTTCCGTTATTACTCGAATACTATAAACAAACCGAGCAGTTTGAGCAATACAAGGATCTTTCGCCGGACTCTTTACTCAATGCATTTAATGATCAGCATTTTCTGGATGACAGTTATTTAAGCTTACTAAAAAACAAAGCTTAATGATCGACCTCTTTAGACATAAAATTCAAAATAAAAATGTGTGCCTCCTGGGTTTTGGCCGGGAAGGGCGGTCAACCTATAACTACATCAGGGAGCATTGGCCGGATAAGCAACTCACTGTGGCAGACAGGGATCAAAATTTATTTGATAATTTACCCGCTTCAATTCATGAAGATCCTCATTTGATATTTAATACAGGAAAAAATTACCTCAATAATGTCAGTGATTTTGATGTGATCTTCAAGTCACCGGGCATTACCTTGCATACGTTGAACGGTCTCATCCAACACGAAAATATCACTTCGCAGACTGACCTTTTTCTAAGTGCATTCTCCAGCCAGGTCATAGGAGTTACCGGGACAAAAGGGAAAAGCACCACTTCCAGTTTGATCTATCACATAGTCACACAAGCCAGGAACAATGTTATCCTTGTCGGTAATATCGGAACACCTCCATTGGATCTTGTGCACATGGTGAATGCTGCTACCTTAATCATTTATGAATTGTCGTCCCATCAACTTGAGCTGATTTCAAAAAGCCCGGGAGTCGCCATAATATTGAATTTATTGCCTGAACATCTTGATCATTTTGCAGATCTCATGGCCTACCATAATGCAAAGCTTAATATTGCTATGAAGCAGGATGATACAGGTCTTCTCATTTATAATGCCGATGATGTGCATCTGGAAGAATCCTTGCTGAACATTGGAAGGAATCAAGGGATGTATCCTTACTCGTTGCGGAAAATATTGGATCAGGGGTCTTATCGGGATCAGGATCAGATTGTCTGTTCACTGGATCATTCCAGGGCTGTTTTTGCTTTCAGGGATTTTAAATTGCAAGGCAGGCATAACCTGATGAACCTGATGGCAGCCGTGCTTGCGTGTAAATTGAAAAATATTGCTGATGAAGACATTATGCAAGGTATGTCGTCATTTATTGGATTAAAACACCGGCTTGAATATATTGGAAAATATGGGGGAATCCATTTTTACAATGATTCGATCGCTACAATCCCTGAGGCTGCAATGGCGGCGGTTAAGGCAATAAAAGATGTAGATACACTTATTCTGGGCGGCCATGACAGGATGTTGGATTACCAGGGATTAATTTCATTTTTGATTATGTCGGATATCAGGAACCTGATATGTATCGGTGATGCAGGGAAAAGGATTTATGAGGGATTAAAGTCTCAAGATGCTTCTCAGGCAGTATTTCTTGCCAGTGATTTTGAGCAGGTATTTGAAATTATTAAAAAGGAATGCAACCCGGATGGGATATGCTTATTGTCACCGGCCGCAGCCAGTTATGACATGTTCAAAAACTTTGAGGAACGCGGTGATTTGTTCTTGAAACTTGCGAGATCTATTTAGCGTCAGCCTTATCGTCCTTCTCTTCTTTTTTCTTCTCCTCTTTTTTCACATCTTTCTTTTCCTCTACCTTCTTTTCTGCCTTTTTCACTGCTTTTTTCACTTCTTCCTTCACTTCTTCTTTCTTTGCTTTCACTTCTTCTTTCTTCGCTTTCACCTCTTCTTTCTTCGCTTTCACCTCTTCGGTCTTCGTTTTCACCTCTTCGGTCTTTG
>JAUXCL010000174.1 GCA_030618905.1 Bacteroidales bacterium
CTTTTTTATGTATCGGCCAGTATTTGGGCATGGTTGAAATACATTAAATCCGGTAAGTTTTATTGGATTGTATTCATTGGGGCTTTCGCAGGTGCAGCAATTCTTTGTAAATGGCTGTCAGGACTACTGGTATACCTTGCCTGGGGGATTTATAATATGCAACGCTACCAGTTTAGCGTAAAAAAATATCTTCCCTTACTTATATCCTTATTGATTACTGCACTGGTCGTATTGCCATGGCAATTTTTAATTTTCACCTGGCATCCTGCTGAGGCGAAATATGAATTGAATTATAATTTCAGACATTTTTCAGAAGTAATTGAAGGCCATAGCGGTAATATTTGGTATCATTTCGACAATATGAAATTGTTGTTTGGCCGTTTTATCCAGGTGCTCATATTGCCAGCTCTTGCCGTATTCTATATCAAGTCTAATGATAAGAAACTTGCCCTATCATTCCTGGCCATGCCAATTTTTGTATACCTGCTTTATTCTCTGTCAGCCACAAAAATGCCCTCATATCCTATTTTGGTTGCCATCCCAATTTATGTTTGCATTGCTTATCTCATATATGTGATTTATGAGCTTCTAAGCAAGAAAATTTCCATAAAATGGCTTCCTATAGTAGTTACAGGCCTTTTATTACTTGCCATCGCATGGAGTAATTTAAGGATAATGGAATTCAGCAGAATACATGCCAAAGACACAGACAGGGCGAGACAACTCATGCATAATAAAGACATTTTTATAAGCCTTAATTCACAACTCCCGGATAATGCAATCATTTTTAATGTAAAAGGCAGGCATTATGTTGATTGCATGTTCTATACAAATTATACGGCTTATAATTTTATACCCTCAGAAACTCAATATGCATCCTTAAAAGCCCTGAATATCCCAATTGCTATTTTTAAAGCAGAGCGATTACCAGCACATCTACTAAAAGATGAAGAACTTATCATTATTGATAAGGAGCTTATGGGATATAATTGATCCTTTCATTAATCTGATGCATGGATAGTTTCAATTGTCAAATATGGCTTTGTTTTTCTGAATTCTTCATTATTCATGAGATGATGTTTCAGCAACTCAGAATTTGATTTGATTCGGCTATGCTTTCTTCTATAATCAAAGATCGCTTTCACCAATTCATAATCAAAATAGGGATGCCTTAAGAGGGTTTTGAATTCCACATGATTGAGATCAATTTTTTGAATCATATTGGTGTCAATGCTTATGAACTGATAATACTGGAGATAGCGGCTGCTGTCCATTCCATAAACCTCCAGCAATTGTTCTTTTCGATAATATCCGCCCAATATGTCCCTGTATTTGATGATCCTTTTTGCATAATACGGGCCAATCCCCGGCAACGAAATCAGGGCAGAGGTATCGGCAGCATTGATTTCAATAATCCGGATGTTTTTTGAGGGTTTCTTTTGGCTTGAACTGACCGGGTTTGGGATTGTTCGATATGATGATTTGAAAGCCTTGACCGAATCAGTATACACCTTTTGTGCTGCCAGAAAAGTATTGATCTCCTGCCCAAACTCCTGGTAATCAAATTTTGGAGTGTTGATCATTACAGGAATTAAGCGATTGTATAAAATGACAGCAAAGATAATGCTCAGGAGCACAAAAATCCCCCTTCTTTCCTGCCTGGAAAGGTTGAAATACTCTTTTAAGGCTGACATGATCTGCAAGGTGTTAACGATCCGGAAAGCCAAATGTGTCTGCTTTCATTAGTTAATACCGAAAATGATCAGATGTTCCCTTTCAGGCGTACAATTAAAATTTTAAAATATCGAGTTGATACAGGAATACGGTGGCCAGAGCAATAGGGGCAAAGAACCTCACAAGGGTCATAAATAACCAGAAAAATTTAGCCTTGAAAGTGCCCTGGTTCGATAGTTCATCCCGCACATCCTTTCTGCCCATAAACCATCCGGTAAAGATGACGATAAAGAATGCACCTACCGGCAAAAAGATGTTGGCTACACTGTAATCCACAATGGAGAACAGGTTCTTGTCACCAATGGCCAGGTTATCCAGCGGGCCCTGCGACAGGGTGCAAAATACCCCAATAAATGTGATGACGGAAGCTACCACGACAGTTGCCGTTTTTCGACCAATATTGAGCTCTTCCGAACAGAATGCGACAACTACTTCCAGCAGCGATATCGTGGATGTGAGGGCTGCAATAACTAGGAGGATAAAAAACATCAATGCCCAGAAATAACCTCCTGCCATTTGCTGGAAAATATTAGGAAGGGTTATAAAAATCAATGCTTCACCTTCGGCAGGATCAATGCCGAATGCAAATACTGCAGGGAAGATCGCTATTCCAGCCAGTACGGCAATCAGGGTGTCGGAGGCTGTTACCGTATAGGCTATATTAGGTAAATTATCTTTTTTGCTGATATAGGAGCCGAAAGTGATCATGGTGCCCATACCAATGCTCAGGGAGAAGGCGGCCTGTCCCAGTGCCTGGATGATCACATCAGGTGTGATCTTTGAGAAATCAGCTGTGAAAAAGAACCTCAATCCTTCCCCGGCTCCGGGTAAGGTTATGGAACGGATACAGATCACAATGATCAGCACGAGTAACATTGGCATCAGTATTTTGGCGTACTTCTCAATGCCATGACGAATGCCATGGAAAACGATCCATGCTGTCAATCCCATAAAGATGACCTGCCAGATAACCGGCATCAGACCACCTTTTTGGAAACTGTTAAACATTTCGCCAAGCTCTGATGTACCTTTACCACTGAAACCATTCGCAAGCGATTGGTAAAGGTATTCCAGGGTCCAGCCTGCAATGGTGCTGTAATAGGCAAGGACGAAAAAAGCCCCTGCGATACCGATCAACCCGATCAGGTACCAGGGCTGATTGGGTTTGAGCTTTTTGAATGATCCGTAAGCATTTCTTTGCCCCTTTCTACCAATAATAATTTCCGATAGCATTACCGGGATCCCAATTGCAGCAATGAACAAAAGATATACAATCAGGAAGGCACCACCTCCGTTTTCTCCGGCGATATAAGGAAAGCGCCAAATGTTTCCCAAACCGATCACCGATCCGGCAGTAGCAGCAATCACACCAATTCTTGAACCGAAACTGTCTCGTTTTGAAAAGTCGAATTTTGCCATTAAGGATATGCTTGGTGGTTTGGATTACAATTATAGTGAAAAAGCGATTAAGTTTTATCCGTTCACCGTTCACCGTTCACTCTTTATTTGGTTTTCTTTATTTCTCCAGTTTTCAATCTCTGCCAGTATGATTTCAGATCTCGCCGGACTTCGGGAGCCAGGATGACGAGCCCTATAATATTCGGGAAAGCCATGCACAGGATCATCATGTCGGAGAATTCCAATACAGAAAAGAGGTTAGAGGAAGCCCCGATCACGATACAGGCGAGAAAAAGTAAGCGGAAAATCGTGTCTGTATAAATCCTTGACCCTAAGAATCTTATACTTAAGCCACCAAATAAATAATCAAAACCCTTCTGTCCATAATAGGACCATGAGATGAGGGTGGAAAAAGCGAAGAGTGTAACCGCAAAGAGCAACAGGAAAGGAAACCATGAGAATACGGAGCCAAATGCTGCTGATGTTAGCTGAACCCCTTCCAATCCTGATGATCCATCATACATACCGGTGAAAATGATCACCAGGGCTGTCATGGTGCATACCACTATCGTATCCACAAAAGGTTCGAGCAGGGCCACGATACCTTCACTGACCGGCTCATTGGTTTTAGCAGCCGCATGGGCAATGGGAGCAGACCCGATGCCTGCCTCATTCGAGAATGCCCCTCTTTGGAATCCAAATATGAGGACACCGACAAAACCACCTTTCATGGCATCCGGCGAAAATGCTCCTTTGATAATGAGCATGAAAGCATCATCAGCATAAGAGATATTCATGAAGATGATTACCAGGGCAGTTCCGATATATAACAAGGCCATGAATGGGACAATTTTTGAGGTTACCCTGGCAATGTTCTTGATTCCGCCTATGATGACCAGGCCCACCAAAACAGCCATCACAATTCCATACCAGAAACCAAACTTATCGGTAGCTGGAAAGAAGATGGCAAATTGTTCGAAAGCCTGGTTGGCCTGCAACATGTTGCCGCCCCCAATTGACCCTCCGATGACCAGAATGGCAAAAAGTATAGCCAGGAAGTGGCCCAGATAACCCAGCTTTTTCTTTTTCAACCCATCCCTGAGATAGTACATGGCACCTCCTGAAACCTGTCCTTTATCATCTATCTTTCTGTATTTTACACCCAGCGTGCATTCTACAAATTTGGAGGACATCCCGATAAACCCTGCAATGATCATCCAGAACGTAGCTCCGGGTCCACCAATGGAGATCCCCAATGCTACGCCGGTAATATTACCGAGCCCGACAGTTGCCGAAAGGGCCGTAGTCAATGCCCTGAAATGGGATACCTCTCCTTTGTCATCAGGGTGGTCATATTTGCCTCGTACCAGGTCTATGGCATGTTTAATGCCCCGAACATTGATAAACCTCATCATAATGGTGAAAATCAATGCGCCACAGATCAGCCAAACGACAATCAATTTCATTGGTGCGAGGATGAACTCACCTTCTTCATCTTTTACTGCCTGGCCCTTATCATCATAAACATATGGATCATAAATGCCTATTGTAGAAAATGGATCCCAAAAGAGTATCTTGCTCAGAAAATCAACTACCGGTGTAAATGCTTTATCAATCCGATCACTAATCGTCAAAACGGTATCCTGTTCCTCAACCAATTCGAAAAGTGTATCGCTTTCCGCCTCCCGCTTTCCGCCTTCCGTGCCTCCAAGACATTGAACAGCGATGAATATCATCAGGAATGCAATCAGGTGTTTTATTTTGAAAGGCTTCAGCATAAGGGATTTTATCGTAATTTCTGTTTATCGAGTTTCTTCATCTCAGAGAAATACCAGCGTGTCTCTTTCATCACGACAGGAGTGAGGAACAGCAGTGCAATCAGGTTAGGGATGGTCATGAATGTGATGACCATATCTACGAAGTGCCAGACAAGGTCAATTCCCCAGAAACAACCAAGGAATACAAATAAAGCATAGAGGTAACGATAGGGTTTGATGAACTTTTCTCCAAGCAAATAGTTGGCAGCCCGCGTTCCATAATATGACCAGCTGATCACCGTGGAAAAGGCGAACAGCATCAATCCCACAGCTACAATATGCCTCCC
>JAUXCL010000078.1 GCA_030618905.1 Bacteroidales bacterium
ATTACGCCATTCTTCAATGGCCATGGCAACATTGTATTCACCTTGTTTTACCGGTGTGTCCCAGACCAGATCACCGCTAACAGGATCAAGGATAAAAAAATTACTTGCCTGGGGTAAAGTGAAGCCAGCGATAGGATCTCCATTTGCACCACGGCAAGTCACCAACCGGTATGAAATACTGTCGCCATCAGCATCATAAGCTCCGGGATTATGGATGTAAAGTTTGTTGACACATCCATTATCTATAGGTGGGTTCAACAGTATTGGGGAACTGTTGTAGCCTAAGAACGGATTAATAACCAGCTCAGTGTCAATATATAAGGGCACATTAACTGAGTTGGGGATGTTTTGAATGCCGGCATTCCGGTTTGGATCTTCCAGTGAGATTCTATAGGTCCCCGGGGAGCTATAGGTATGCCTGGCCTCTGTTGCCCCAAGGTCAGGCCGGTAAGCATAAACATTCCGGCTAATGTTATTGGGATAGTTTATTTTTTCAGTTCTCTTAAGGGTACTGGAACTCCCGTCACCCCATCTGATATCCAACTCAGGCCTGTCCGCCGGACTTGGCGTATAGGTATAGGTGATGACGGTGATCTCATAAGTTAATCCGGAAATATGACGGAATAGAATTTCACCTGCCCGCTGATGAGTTGCTAATGCAGTTTCAAGCAGAATGAAAGTAAAAAGTAGTATTAGAATTAGTCTGTTCATCAGGAGTTCTGGGCTTGTACCCATCCAAAATTATGAAATTATTATTAATCTATCATTTTAATCATTGGTTATTTTAGTGTAATTTTGTTTTGAAATAACTGACCATACAGGATTTTCAAGGATGTACGAGCCGAATCCCGACATAGAAAAGAAAGAGATCTTAAAGCGTTACCGCAACCTGCTCAGGGTTTGGTCAACGCCTAAAGACCTGGAGGATAAGCGCATGGTCCGAAAAGCATTCAACCTTGCGGTGGATGCCCATAAGGATATGCGGAGGAAATCGGGTGAGCCATATATTTATCATCCCATTGACGTGGCAAGGATCGTTGCAGGAGAAATGGGGCTGGGCACTACATCAATTGTATGTGCTTTACTTCATGATGTGGTTGAAGATACAGATTATTCACTGGCTGACATCAGGAAAATGTTTGGGGAGAAAGTAGCCCGGATAATTGATGGCCTGACCAAAATTGAGGAGATATTTGACCAATCCTCAGATTCTCTGCAGGCAGAGAATTTTAAAAAAATGCTGCTTACCCTGTCAGACGATGTAAGGGTTATCCTTATCAAACTTGCCGACCGGCTCCACAATATGCGTACACTTGATGCAATGCTGCATGAAAAGCAGCTGAAGATCGCATCGGAAACCTTGTATTTATATGCTCCCTTAGCTTATCGCCTGGGCTTGTATGCTGTCAAAAGTGAGCTGGAAGATCTGTCCTTGAAGTATACGGAGACAGAGATTTATGATGCCATTAAAACAAAACTTAGCGAATCCAAGCCTGAGCGCCAAAGGTTTATTAATAAGTTTATTTATCCCATTAAGAAAGCATTGGCCACGAAGGGAATGGATTTTAAAATCATTGCCAGGGAAAAGTCGGTGCATTCAATTTGGGAAAAAATGCGCCTTAAGGAGATCCCATTTGAAGAAGTCTTTGATCTTTTTGCCATCCGGATTATCATCGATGTCCCGGTAGATAAGGAAAAAGTGGAATGCTGGCGCGTATATTCTACAATTACTGATTATTACAGACCCAACCTGGACCGTTTGCGCGACTGGATATCATTGCCTAAGGCCAATGGCTATGAGGCTTTGCACTCAACAGTAATGAGTAATTCAGGCAAGTGGGTTGAGATCCAGATCAGAACCAACAGAATGCATGAGATCGCGGAAAAGGGATATGCTGCTCATTGGAAATACAAGAGTACACCTGATGAATCTGACTCCGGATTGGATGAATGGTTAAACAAAATTCGTGAACTCATACAGGGAGAGGATTCTAATGCACTCGATTTTCTCAGCGATTTCAAATTAAACCTGTTTACGGATGAGATATTTGTGTTTACCCCAAAAGGTGATTTGAAGAATTTGCCTTACGGTTCAACGGTGCTTGATTTTGCTTACAATATTCACTCTCAGATTGGGAACACAACCATCGGTGCTAAGGTCAATCATAACCTGGTGCCTATGAATTCTGCCCTTAAGAGTGGAGACCAGGTGGAGGTGATCACATCCAGGAAACAGTTGCCAAAAGAAGAATGGCTTGATTTTGTTGTTACCTCCCGGGCAAGATCAAGGATCAAAGTTGCATTGAAAGAAGAAAAGAAAAAGCATTTCGACAGCGGTAAAGAATTATTGCAAAAATATTTTGTGAAGGTAAATATCGACCCGGTAGATTCAAATATCTCCGATTTCCGAAAGTATGTCCATACAGATAGCCTTACGGAATTATTTTACAGGGTCTGTACAGGCAAGATTAAGTTTAAGGATGTTAAAAATTTCAGCCAGGTTAATGAAAAAGTGGGCTGGTTCAGGTATATCAGCAGGCCTTTTGCAAAGAGTAAATCAACGGGACAAATTACATTGAATGAAACGCTTGTTGAACAGTTGGCTAAAATGTCTGGATCATTACTGCTGGGGGGAGAAGTTGAAGATTTGAATTATCATATTGCCAAATGTTGCAATGCAATACCCGGGGATGACGTAATCGGTTTTATGATGCCCAGGGCCAGGGGCAGTATCGAGATACACCGGACCAATTGTCCGGTGGCCATCCAAAATATGTCACGCTATGGCAACAGGATGGTGAAAACAAAATGGCGCAATAATGAATCCATAGGTTTCCTTAGCGGTATAATGATAAAAGGTATCGACAAACGTGGCCTGGTCAGGCAGATCTCAGAAATCATTTCTGACAAGCATCAGATCAGTATCCGCTCTTTCCATATGGATACCAGCGAGGGTGTGACAGAAGGTTTGATTATGGTCTATGTTCATGACACCAAAAACCTTAATCAATTGATTGATCATCTCAAAAAAATAAAAGAATTGCGGGTTGTCAAACGCATAGACCGTTCGAAAATGCCTGTAGTTTAGTATCTTCCGGCTTGAAATCCCCCTGATATTAAAATTATTTTTATTTATACCAAATATAATTAAAATATTTTCAGTAATTTTATAGGGAATTTAAAATTGCTTAGATGAAAGAAGACAATAAGGACACTTTTGAAGCAGTTAAGAAAATTTTCACCGATTACCTGGAGCAAAGAGGGCATCGCAAAACCCCTGAAAGATATACAATTCTCAAGGAGATTTATGCTACTGACGGTCACTTCGACATTGAGACCTTGTATATTCAAATGAAAAACAACAAGTACCGGGTAAGTCGTGCCACACTATACAACACTATTGAACTGCTGCTGGATTGCAATTTGGTTACTAAACACCAGTTTGGACACAATTGCGCCCAGTTTGAGAGATCCTATAAGTTTAAAAAGCATGATCACTTCATCTGTGTTGATAATGGGAAAGTGATTGAGTTTTCCGATCCCAGGATTGAGGAGATCAAAGCGTATGTTGAAAAAACCTTAGGCGTAGAAATTACTCACCATTCTTTGACGTTCTACGGTCATTGTAATGACAATTAGCACAACCCGGGCACATATGAAAATTGATGTTTTGTTAGGCCTGCAGTGGGGAGATGAAGGAAAGGGTAAAATTGTAGATGTTTTAACTCCCAATTACGATATAATTGCTCGCTTTCAGGGTGGACCTAATGCAGGGCACACCATCGAATTTGAAGGAAAAAAATTCATCCTTCATACCATTCCATCAGGTGTATTCAATAAGCACACAATCAACATTATAGGAAATGGTGTTATCATTGACCCCCATATCATCCACAAGGAATTCAGAAACCTTTCCAGTCATGGTATCCATACTGAAAACAACCTGTTAATTTCCAGGAAAGCACATTTAATTTTGCCAACACACCGCATGTTGGATGCAGCTTCTGAATCAGCAAAGGGAAAATCAAAGATTGGATCCACCCTTAAAGGTATCGGACCAGCCTATACTGATAAGATCGGCAGAAACGGGCTGAGGATAGGCGATATCGAATCCGAAGGGTTCATGCAGAAGTACGGGCACATTAAAGCAAAGCATATACAACTCATGGGCTTATATGACTTTGATTACAAACGAAACAAAATTGAAGACTTGAGTTTTGAAGAATACGAGAAAGCCTGGTTTGCAGGTATCGATGCCATAAAAGAATACACTTTTATCGATAGTGAATATTATATTAATGGGGCCCTGGATTCCGGGAAGCGGATACTTGCTGAAGGTGCACAGGGAACCATGCTGGATATAGACTTTGGTTCATACCCTTTCGTCACTTCCTCCAATACCATTACTTCGGGAGTATGCTCCGGGTTAGGCGTATCTCCCAATAAGATCGGGGAGGTCTTTGGCGTTTTTAAAGCTTATTGTACCCGTGTTGGAGGTGGACCTTTCCCATCAGAACTTCAGGATGATGATGGTAAACGATTAAGGGATGAAGGCCGGGAGTATGGCTCTACTACAGGAAGACCACGCCGATGTGGATGGCTTGATCTGGTAGCCTTAAAATATGCCATCATGCTTAATGGCGTCAGTAAATTGTTTATGATGAAAACGGATGTCCTGAATTCATTTGAGACATTGAAAATAGGAACCGGGTACCATTACCAGGAAAAACAGATCGATTATATACCTTTCGAATATAATGAGACTTCATTAGTGCCTGTTTATACAGCACTTGAAGGATGGCACCAGGATATTTGCGGGATCAGGACCAAAGATCAAATACCTGAAATCCTTGCTGATTACGTGAAGTTTATTGAAAATGAAACAGCTGTGCCGATAGGCATTATTTCGGTAGGACCAGACAGGTCACAAACCATCCTCAGGTAATTTATAAAGTCCTTTTTACTTCAATCTCTTCATAGCCTTCGATGATGTCTCCGACCTTGAGATCATTGAATCCGTCGATATTAAGTCCGCATTCATAACCGGACTGTACTTCTTTAACATCGTCTTTGAAGCGTTTTAGTGATCCCAGCTTGCCGGTATATACCACAATACCATCCCGGATGAGCCGGATATTGGTATTTCTTGTGATTTTACCATCCAGAACCATACATCCCGCAATGGTACCAACTTTGGTGATATTAAAAGTTTCACGGATCTCCAGGTTACAAAGGATTTTCTCTTCAATGTCAGGCGAGAGCATACCCTCGATAGCTGACTTGAGATCTTCTATAGCCTGATAGATGATAGAATAGAGCCTGATATCAATTTCTTCCTGCTCGGCAAGTTTCCTGGCACTGGGGCTGGGCCGTACCTGGAACCCAATAATGATGGCATTGGAGGCTGAAGCCAGCAGTACATCAGATTCAGTAATTGCACCCACAGATTTATGGATTACGTTAAGCTGCACTTCATCTGTTGACAGTTTCAGTAAAGAATCAGAGAGTGCTTCAACGGATCCATCCACATCACCTTTGACAATTAAATTCAATTCCTTGAATTCACCAATGGCAATACGTCTTCCAATTTCATCAAGTGTAACATGTTTTTGGGTCCTGATGCCTTGCTCTCTCTGCAGTTGCTGCCTTTTGGTAGCAATGGTTTTGGCTTCCCGTTCATCGTTCATCACATTAAACCCATCTCCTGCCTGTGGAGCTCCGTTCAGCCCAAGCATCAGGATAGGGGAGGACGGGCCTGTTTCTTTCACCAGTTGGTTGCGCTCATTATACATGGCTTTGACTTTACCAAAATATGAACCAGCCAGAACAATATCCCCAATATGCAGCGAACCATTCTGAACCAGGATCTTTGCTACATAGCCTTTACCTTTATCCAAAGAAGATTCAATGACTGTTCCCAGTGCCTGTTTCTCAGCATTACCCTTTAGGTCAAGCATTTCTGCTTCCAGCAATACCTTATCCAGAAGTTCTTCAATATGGAGCCCTGATTTGGCAGAGATATCCTGGCTCTGATATTTACCGCCCCATTCTTCAACCAGGATGTTCAGCTCAGAAAGAGCCTGTTTGATTTTATCGGGGTTGGCAGTGGGTTTGTCTATCTTGTTAATGGCAAAAACGATAGGTACTCCGGCGGCCTGGGCATGGTTGATGGCTTCTTTAGTCTGGGGCATCACACCATCATCAGCAGCAACAACAATGATGGCGACATCAGTAACTTTTGCACCTCTGGCACGCATCGCCGTAAATGCTTCGTGACCGGGTGTGTCAAGGAAAGTGATCTTTTTTCCATTGTCCAGGTTTACTTCATAAGCACCAATATGCTGGGTGATACTCCCGGCTTCTCCTGCAACAACATTACTGTTTCTGATATAATCAAGCAATTTCGTCTTCCCGTGATCCACATGTCCCATTACGGTAACAATAGGAGACCTTTCATCCTTATCGTCTTCATCAAAGGTTATCTCCATCAAGTTGATAGCCTCCTGGACTTCAACACTGACAAATTCCACTTCGTATCCGAATTCTTCTGCCACAAGGTTAAGGGTCTCGGCATCCAGGCGTTGATTAATGGAGACAAAGAGTCCTAATGTCATGCAAGCAGAGATTACATCATTAACGGCAACATCCATCATATTTGCCAGTTCGTTGACCGTTACAAACTCAGTAACTTTGATGACACCTTTTTCCTCCAGTTTCTTCTGCTCTTCTTCCTGTGTTTGCTGGCTAATAGCAGCCCTTTTAGATCTTCTGTGCTTGGATGCCTTGGACTTGCCTGATGGACTTAGCCTGGACAGTGTTTCTTTAATCTGTTTTTGGATTTCTTCTTCTGAAACCTCCGGTTTTTGAGCCCTGCGGTGCCTTTTGCCCCTCCCTCGTACAGTGCCTTTTTCTTTTTCTTCCTTTAACTGCCTTAACTTAGCTGCATCAGGGGCCTTTTGTTTGCTGATCCGTTTGCGCTTCTTTTTCTTTTGGGCTACCTTGTCATCTTTTGAAGAAGCAACTGGTTTTTTGACTTCAGGAAGTTCAATTTTATCAAGGATCTTTGGGCCGGTCAGTTTTTCTACTTCGGTAGGGATAAAGTTGTCATTAACAGTCTCTTTTTTAACTTCTTTGCGCACAGGCTTTTCTGGTTCTGGAGCTTTTTCTTCCGGTTTGGCTGCCTCTTTTGTTTTCCTGGCTGTAGGTTTTGTTTCCTTTTCTTTATCCTTTTCAACTTCAGCTTTGGCAGCAGCTTTGGTTTTCTTTGCAGGCCTTGTTTTTTGATTGATGGCGTCCAGATCTATCTTGCCCAATACTTTCAGGTCGCGGCTTTCTTCTTCTTTCTTTTCTGCCGCTTTACTAACCTTCTTTTCTTTTGCAGGCTTTTCCTCAGCAGGTTTCTTTTTTGTAGTCTTTTTTTCTGCGGGCTCCTCTTTTTCTTTTTTGCTCGCTGCAGTAGTTTTTTTCGCAGGTATTACTTCCTTTTGTTTCTTTTCAACTTCTTTTTCAACAGGTTCAGGACTAACACTTTTAATGAACAATTCTTTCTGGTCTTTTTCTATAACTTCTTCTTTTTCAGCAACAGTTGAACTATCAATTGTGATGGTTTCATGATGCATGGAATCAAGATTAATTTTTTGAGATTCTTCTTTTACAACCTTTTCTTCCTGGTACTCCTGTAGAAGAAGCGTGTAAACTTCGTCGTTGATTTTAGTATTTGGCTTAGAGTCAATATCATATCCCTTTTTAGATAGAAATTCCACCATAGTATGGATACCGACATTAAATTCCTTTGCCGCCTTACTTAATCTTGTTCCTTTTGAAGCTTCCGTCATATAAAAATCCTAATTGTTTTCTGCATCTGCTGAAAACAGTTGTCAAAAATAATGTTTTTATTCAAACTCCGCCTTCAGGATGCGGATTACCTCATTGATCGTCTCCTCTTCCAGATCTGTTCTCATCACCAATTCTTTGGATTCAAGTTCAAGGACACTTTTGGCCGTATCACAACCAATAGTTTTCAGCTCTTCAATGATCCACTGATCGATTTCATCTGAAAACTCATTAAGGTCAACATCCTCGGAATCCGTATCAGTATCCCTGTAAACATCAATTTCATATCCTGTAAGCTTACCAGCCAACTTGATATTATAGCCTCCTTTACCGATAGCGAGTGAAACCTGATCCGGTTTCATATACACTTCCGCCCTGCTATTTTCATCATCTAACTTGATGGAAGAGATTTTGGCAGGGCTCAATGCCCTGGTAATATATAATGAAGTATTGTTTGTGAAATTGATCACATCTATATTCTCGTTTTTTAATTCCCTGACGATTCCATGAATACGCGATCCCTTCATTCCTACACAGGCACCAACAGGATCAATCCTGTCATCATAAGATTCAACGGCTATCTTGGCCCGTTCTCCCGGTACCCTGACAATTTTCTTGATGGTGATCAGCCCATCATATACTTCTGGCACTTCAGACTCAAACAGTCTTTCAAGAAAGATTGTCGAAGTTCTTGACAAGATAATGTAGGGTGTACTGTTTTTCATTTCCACTTTAGTAACAACTGCCCTGATGGTATCTCCTTTGCGGTAGAAGTCGGAAGGTATCTGCTCTGATTTTGGAAGGATCAACTCAATATACTCATCATCCAGTATGAGAATTTCTTTCTTCCATACCTGGTAAACCTCACCTGCAACAATCTCACCAATCTTCTCTTTATATTTCTGGAAAATGATATCCTTCTCATACTCCTGTATCTTGGATATCAGGTTTTGCCTGATGGAAAGAATCTCTCTTCTTCCAAAATCATGCAGTTTCAATTCCTCTGAGACTTCTTCTCCTACCTCAAAGTCAGGTTCAATCTTGACCGCCTCCGATAAGGATATCTGCAGGTTCTCATCTTCAATGCCCCCGTCTTCAACAATCTCCCTGTTTCTCCAGATCTCCAGGTCACCTTTATCAATGTTTACAATAATGTCGAAGTTTTCATCTGACCCATATTTCCGGGCCAGCATATGTCTGAAAATATCTTCAATGATCCGCATTAATGTCTCACGGTCAATGTTTTTGAATTCTTTAAATTCCGAAAACGTTTCTACTAAATTGATTCCTTCCATTTCTCAAAAAGCTTATTTATTTTTTAAATGTGATGACGACTTTAGTTTCCCTGATCTGGTCAAATGGGATCTGTAACTCCTTGTCCTCAACATCAGTTTTCTTTTTATTTTTTCCAGTTACAGCAGGTAAGATCACAAGAGCCTCATGGTTTGCTTTTAACAGCTTTCCTTTCTTTTTGGAGTCGTCTGTTAATAAGATATTTACCATCCTGCCCTTATTCTTCTCATATTGCCTGAGCAATCTGAGTGGCTGGTCAAGACCATGAGATGATACATTCAATGAAAAATCTTCTTCCTCACGGTCAAGGTTTGATTCAATATGCCGGCTTAAATCAATGCAATCCTGTAAAGCAACACTGTCGTCAGCATCAATAAAAACCAATATAGAATTGCCTGGTTTAATCAAAATGTCAACAAGGAACTTGCTTGTCCCTTTCAACTGTTCCTCAATGAGGCTCCGAATTTGTTTTTCTTTAATCACCTTTTTTTGTCTAACAAAAGAGGGGACTTCAGTCCCCTCTAATCTTTCCTTTATCTGCCTGTTGTCCGACCAGGGCTCGAACCTGGACTCTTCTGAACCAAAATCAGACGTG
>JAUXCL010000032.1 GCA_030618905.1 Bacteroidales bacterium
AATAACATTCCGATTGTTGTTTTCAATATGAACGTAGTTGGTAATCTCTTACGTATTGTTAAAGGGGAGCAGGTAGGGACAATTGTTTCGTGACGAGTGATGAGTTATGAGCATCTTGCACACTATATAGGAATACATTACACGTAATGCTTTAAAGCATAGCAAAATAAGAACTATGAGTAAAACCGACAAATTAAAAGACATCGTCAAAGAAAAATATGCAGAGATAGTTAGCCAGGAACAAGGATGTGGCTGTTGCTGCAACCCGGAGCCTAATGCCGGATATACCATTTTCAGCGAAGACTATGCATCTCAGCAAGGTTATGTTAAAGATGCCGATCTGGGACTGGGCTGCGGTGTGCCCACCGAACATGTAAAGATCAATGCGGGTGATGCAGTGCTGGACCTGGGCTCCGGTGCAGGCAATGACTGCTTTGTAACCCGCTCAATCGTTGGAGAACATGGTAAAGTGACCGGCCTGGACTTCACTGAAGAGATGATCGCCAAGGCCAGGGAAAATAATCAAAAGATGGGCTTTGACAATATTGAATTTATCCTCGGGGATATCGAGCAGTTGCCATTACCCGACAACTCTTTTGATGTTGTGATCTCCAACTGTGTGTTGAACCTTGTACCAGATAAAGTAAAGGCTTTTTCTGAAATCATGCGTGTGTTGAAACCAGGTGGCCGCCTATGTGTTTCTGATATCGTTTTAAGTGGAGATTTGCCCGATGACATTCGTAATGCTGCCACCATGTATGCTGGCTGTGTATCAGGGGCATTGCAGAAAGCATATTACCTGGACATCATCAATACTACCGGGTTTAAGAATGTTGAGGTTAAAAAAGACAGGCAAGTACATGTCCCAGATGAACTCTTCCTGAATTATATCAGCACTTCTGAATTAGCATCCTTCAAGCAATTGGGAACCGGCATTTTCAGCATTACCGTGGTAGGACATAAATAAAATATTATTATATCTTTGTAATGAACCAATAATTTCAGATTGTCATGACTGAAGAAGCCCAGATGTGCCTTGATGAAGCCCGTGAAAGCATGGAAAATGCTATAATCCACCTGGAACGGGAATTTCATAAGATCAGAGCCGGTAAGGCCAGCCCTTCCATGCTGGAAGGTATCATGATCGATTATTATGGTGCGATGACACCTATTGAACAAACTGCTAATATTAATACTCCGGATCCGCGGCAGATCATCGTACAACCCTGGGACAAAAGCATCCTTGCCGAGATTGAAAAAGCCATCTTAGCTGCCAACCTGGGCTTCAATCCCAAGAATGAAGGAGAAGTGCTAAGGATCGTCGTTCCCCCACTTACAGAAGAAAGGCGCCTGGATCTTGTTAAGCAAGCTAAAAATGAATCTGAGCAGACTAAGATCAGCATCAGGAATTCCCGCAGAAATGCAAACGACTTTGCCAAAAGCCTGGAGAAAGACGGTTTACCTGAGGATGAATCAAAACGCCTGCAGGACAATGTGCAAGAGCTTACTGATGAATACATTGAAAAAATTGACAAGGTGCTGAATGCAAAGGAAGCTGATATCATGACCGTATAGGGATATTAAGTATGTTTTAAACCCTCCGTGCAGTTTTTGCATATGTCTATTTGTCCCCTGTTTGAGAAAATGGCTTTTCTAAACGCCCTGTAAGGCTTTCCTTTCCATATTTTACTGAATCCATCTTCTTCCAATGAACCCAGGAGATGACCTGCATCTTTATCGAAACAACAGGGCAATACTTTTCCATCCCAGGTGATTACTGCGCTGCTCCACATTCGCCAGCAATGTTTGGGTAATTTACTTTTTATAGTATAGCTTCCATTGGCGGTTTTCCTGTATCGTGCATGCTTTTGAATCCCTGTCATCAAAGGATTTCCTTCTTCAAAATCATAAAACTGTGCAGATTTAATCTGTACCTGATCTACGCCCATTTCTTTTCCGAAGGACTTTACTTCTTCAATTTGATGTTCATTGGTCTTAAACACCAGAAACTGCAGGATTACATAAGGTGTTTTTGACCGCAGTTTCTTCTTCCAGTACATCACCTGCCTGATACCATCAATAACCTTATTAAGCTCCCCTCCCACTCTATAGGATGCATAGGTTTCCTGGTCCAGCCCATCCAATGAAATAAACAATCTGTTTAATCCGGATAATACCGTTTCCTTCGCAAATTCACTACTCAAAAAATGAGCGTTGGTCGATGTTGCGGTATAGATGTTTTTCTCATGGCTATATTTGACCAGTCTGAAAAACTCAGGATGCAAATAGGGTTCTCCCTGGAAATAAAGGTTCAGGTAAGTAATATGCCTGGAAAGCTGGTCAACGAAGTCTTGAAAATGCTCAAAGTCTATTCGTCCTGCAGGCCTGGTAAAAGAACGCCTTCCGGATGGACATTCAGGGCATCTCAGGTTGCATGAAGTTGTAGGCTCAATCGTCAGGCTGACAGGCATTCCAACGTGAATTGGGTTTCCGGTAATCCGGCTAAGCATATAACTACAATACACCATAAAGGCATTCCACATCTTTCTGAATGTGCAAGCTGCCAGGAAATGATAAATGTCTGTAAGTTTTGAGCGCACGCTTTTTGAGGTGTCAGCTAAATCACATATTCCATGTTAGTTTATGCACCAATCTCATCTGGTTTAAAAATTCCCTGGCGATAACCCTGGGCACGGTATATCCCGGAATGGCAAGGATCATTCCCGGAATGCCTGACATTTTGATAATCTATAATCAAAAATAAGTGATTTATCTTAGTTAATTTGCAAAATAACAACTTAATTGCGCGGAAGCCGCAGTGACGTCGCAATCAGGATCATGAAAAGAAAAAGGCTTTCCATTGATTTCCAATTGAATTTATCGTCTTGTGTAAAATTTTCTGAAAAAAACATTGGTTTTTCAGGGAACGAAACCTGAAAAATGGGATTAACAGATAAGTGGTGATCATTTTTGATCATTTACAAATCTATCAGCTCATTGTAAGGGAAGGAGGTTAAAAGGGAAACGCAGCTGATATATTCTTGACTGACATCCGGAAGAACCTGCCGGATTACTTAATTGATGTTTAACCTATAAAATTTTAACTATGAAAACTATTTTAAAAATTATGATCCCGTTTTTTATGCTCCTGCTTTTTACCGGAGTCGTCATGGCAGATATTCATGTTACCGTTTTCGGTAAAGGTGGAATAATCGTTAAGCCTGACAGCTCGACCGTTGTCTGCCCTTATTCATCAAATGCCAAATGCGCAGATATCATTGTGGAAGAGGATCTACTGGAAAATGTATCAGGCATAAGCGGAAAGCTAATCTACCAGGGCAAAACCTATAATGTTAAGATCATCGAAATGCCACACCTAAGGAAATATGGAAATGGATATGCTTGCCAGGGAGTTGTAGTAATGAAACCATAACTAAAACCAATGATCATGAAAATAACAAATCTAATTTCGATAATGCTGATTATCACCTTTATGTCATTTTCTATCGGTGAAGCAAAAGCTGTTACAATTATTAAGCTGGGTAAAGGAGGGGTAGTCATTCAACCAAACGGCAGTTATAAGTTGTGCCCTCAATTTGCATTCAGGAAATGCTGCACGATCACTTTTTCACTGAAGGATGTATGGAACTGGATTACCGGTGACGGATGCTGGGATGATGACATTAACACACATCTTCCCTGGAAAGGAAATGCTGTAGTTTTTGATGACGATGGCTCACAGATTGGGACCTATGATGTAAAAATCAATTGGATCAACCCATCATCATGTGGAGATATAAGTGGGGATGAGATCATCGTAAATCACCCGGATATTCAACTTGAAGTGATACAGTAAACCATCAATGATGCGACCTTACTTCAATAAAAGGATAATGCAGATCATGAGCAGGGGTATGATGTTTCATACCTCTGCCTATTTTATAATCGATAGTAATCTTTCTGGTTTATATAATTTCAAATATTAATTTTAAAGTCATGAATACATTCAGCAATAAATCCTTTTTCTTTATCATCATCCTTTTTGCATCACTGCAGGTTTGCGGCCAGAGAGATGATGTCATTCGATGGGTGGAATTTTCAAATGATCTTCATCAGATGAGGCAATTTGAGGGTAGTAATCAATATGTTATGGATTATTTTCGGCACACCAATATCCTGTTTAACCGTGACACTGTATATGTCATTCTCATTCCGCCAATGAAATGTTCCAGGTGTGAAGGAGTGATCAACCCTTTCATCCACGAGCTGAAAAAGACTGACCCTGAATCCATCATACTGGTCATGGCTTTTTACCCAAAGACTGGTGCACTTAATCATTATATACAAGAACGGCAGTTCAGAGCAGACCATACCCTTGCTTCAACCGAATTTACTTTCCTGGAGAATTTTTACTTTAGTGCGGACGAGCTTCAGGTACCCTTTATTGCCAAGTTCAATATCAGTACAGGTGATCTGATTATTGGCAAATCTACCCTGGGACTTGTAATGGATAATGAATTTGTGCAGTGGCTCCGTTCCTGCTACCTGCCCATTAAAAAACATACAGCTCCTTTGAGAGACAGCACGAATGGCCGGCAATTTTCAGTACCTGAGATTGATGCAAAAAACCTAAGCCTGCCTGTGCTAAAACCGTCCAGAGAAATCGTGCTTGGAGAGGAAGAAGGGCATCCAATCTCCAGGGTGTTATTCCCGGCATTCAACAAATCCCTTAGCTATTTTTCATTTATGGATGAGTTAAGTTTTGACATTTACCTGTATCATATTTCCGAAGCAGGATTAATATTTATGGAAGCCATTGCACCTGGTATCAGAGAAGAGAAACTATTCATTGACCGCAAAATTAATGACACTGTCTTTAAAGTTTTGAAAAAAATGAATATCATTAACAGCATGTACTTTAGCAGTACATTTATTGATGACACCCTGATCATCACCAGTTCTTTGCCAAATATTTTCTGGCAGGACTCTACGGGGGAGGAACTGGCCTATTATAACCAAAGCACTTTTCTCTTCAGAAAAATTGAAGAAGATTCTATCGCAAGATACATCGTCCCGGAGATGTTGCCTGATTCCAACCTGACTTTTGAACACCTCAACACCTACTTTATTGACGGGGGGAAAACACTTTGTCTTCCTGTATCCAAAGGCTGGCCTGTCAGTGGAACTGAAATGCTAAACCAGGTCGTCAGGCAAGAGAATCCCTTTATTGATGAGTTTTATAACGACATTCCCCTTTTCGCTGTTTACAACCATGAAGGCAAGTTTCAACATTATTTTGGACATTTAGATCCACTATTTAAGGAATATAAACTGGGATATTCTTTTAGCAGTCCCAAGATCAGAAGCAAGGATGGCATTTACTGGTTTACTGACAAATACACCGGCAAAATCTGGGGATCGAAAAAACTCAGCCAGCAAAAACCCAATTACCGGATTGATGTTTTCGAGGTACCTGATTATCAATCAACATTAGAGATCGATCGTGATCCACTGAAATACATCCAGGATTATAAAGATGTTTTTACCCAATCTATACTAGACTTCCAGGTATATCAGGATCGTATTTATGTGCTTGTCAGGCATGGGGATTTTTATTACTATAAAAAGTTCAGCACAAAGGGCAGGCTATTGGAAGAGAGCCTGTTACCATCCGTGTATGACAATATGCAAGCTATCCACTTCGTCCTTAATGTCAATGAAGAACACCAGTGGCTGATTGGTGTATACGAGTCTGCAGAGTTAACCAGCCTGTTGGTTTTTAATTAATCTCAGACGGGTTCATCATTCATAAAAATTCCATACATTTATCGCCTTGCTGAGTTTGAGTGATTATGACCGCACTGTTTACTGACACATTCCCTATCATTCTGATTGCCTTCATCGGGTATCTGTTGAAGGTTTTTAAGGTTCTACGAGCTGAACAAGGTGATCTGCTTTTGCGACTTGTATTTTATGTGTCTTTGCCGGCCCTGATATTAGTGTCCTTTAGTGAGATCACGCTTACCATGCAATATGCATATTTACCCTTTATCACGGCGAGTATTATTGCAAGCATGTTTGGGCTATCTTATCTTATCGGAAAAACCTTGAAGTTACCCGGACCAAGACTTGGGGTTTTCATCATTGGGACCATGATCCTTAACAACGGCTTTCTTTTGCCTTTTGTTATTGCAGCTTATGGGGATGAAGGACTAACCCGTCTACTTATTTTTGATTTTATGAACGCCTTACTTGCCTTCACCTGGGTCTATTTCATCGCCTGTAAGTACGGAGGGAACTCACATGATCGCAAGACCCTGTTTCGCAAATTTTTATACTCCCCTCCGATTTGGGCCATTGTGATCTCGATCATTATGAACCTCACCCAGGTAAAAGCTCCTGCAGTCCTGCTAAATACTTTTCAACTGGCTGGAGAAACAACTGTTCCATTGATTATGCTTTCACTGGGCGTCTATTTTACTCCGCGACTTGTATATCCAAGGGGAATCATAGCTGGTATTATCATCCGAATGTGCGTTGGATTATTAATTGGCTATGGGCTTTCAGAGATTTTTGGCCTCACAGGTTTAACCCGGCTAATTGTACTTCTCGGATCATCAGCACCCATAGGGTTCAATACCATTACCTTTGCTTCAATGGAGAACCTTGACAGGGAGTTTGCTGCCAGCCTGGTCTCCACAGCTATTGTTACAGGCATTATCTATGTACCCTTATTCATATATTTTATGGGATGATGGCTTAGTTAAAGCCATAAACTACGGTAAATTTAAAGCCGAAATTTTCGATAGTCCTGTCGAAAGAGTATGGCCCATATCGATAATAAGCGCCTAACCCAAAATTGATGAAGGGCAGGTTCAACAGTTTATTGATCCTTAATCCTGATTCATAGTAGCCCAGTTCCATCGTCTTAAAGGTAGTATTGAAATGCTGGTTTTTGTTGTTTAGCCCACCAAAAGCAATGTTGGTGGAAATTATAAATACCGGAGAGAACCATTTGGTTTGAATTAATAGTTTTTCGAAGCTATGGTTGAAGTACAGCGCAACATAGCGATCGGAAAGGAATTCATTCATACGCATTGTTGCAAAACTTGTTGGTGCAAATATGGTGAACTTCCTCCAGCTGCCGTTGCCATTATATAAGTTGCAATATGGCAAGTTTCCGTCGATATAGCCTAACCTGAGTTGTATCCTGGTCTCGCCTATATATTTTGTATAAAATGTTTCTTCAATCTTAATGTCAAAGCGGTTATATTCAAATTCACCATAAAAAATATTATTGAACCCATGTGTGTACTGGAACCATAACACCGGGTATTTGCTACCCATAGACATCTTGGCATTGGTTGTTTTAATAAATTTTTCACGAAAGGCATATTTAAATCCGAGCATCAAATCGGTGAAATTGAATTCATCCATCAGGTGTGCTAATCCTTCTGCCGCAACTCCATAATAGTAATCCTTGTATGCCTGTTTATTATTCACAGAAAAGCCAATATTGAATTTAAAATACTTGAGTGCCCTGAATCCTACTGCCAACCCATAAGAAGTTGTATTATTCTCACGCTGGATCAGAAATTGCCTGAAATTCTCTTCACGGAAAGCTCCCGGCGTATCATCAAAAAACTTCACACCCCCACTCTCAGTAACATCATGCATATATGAGGCCCTGACATCTAACTCCTTACTCCTTAGCAATATAACACTTGCATCTGCACCGTATTTTGCTTTTTGATCCCGGAAGCCATAGCCCCAATATCCCCCTGCTTTGAATTTACGTGACAGTCTGTTGTTGGTATGGAGCCCCAGTCCAAGGTAAAAACCTTCATAATCATTGTATTTAAAAAACTTATTCAGGTCAAAGTCGATAATACCCCAGGGGATCTTACCAGAGATCACGGTTTCATAGGTCCTGGCATATCGGTCAAAATGGTACTCATCCCCAATACTATCCATGAAGCTGTAGGTTTGCATATTTCTGTCTGTAAGACTATCATAGCGGTATCCTGCCCAAAATTCATCATCCCGGCGGTATGCATTGGGGTCGACATCAACACCCAATTCCCCTAATTTCCTTCTCACAAGCTCAGGGTTCAGCTCGATATCCCTGATATAGCTTTTTCCGATACCTACCATATTGTAATGCTCGTCACCGGCATTGACTTCTACATTACCCAGAATGATATCTGTATTTAACTGGACCGGGAACCAATGTACACTGTCGATCAACTTATAAAGCTGTTGAATCCGGATATTGAAACCACGGCTAATTTCTGCAGGTTCAGCTTTTACATTCTGGATGGCCCACCCATTTGAATTGACCGACAATATGCCTGAAAGACCATCAAAATTGGTTTGTGGCCTGGGCTTGAAAGAAATGATAAAAACCGTATCCATCAGATCAGTATATGCAGTGTCCTGAATGATGAAAATGTATTTGCCCGGGCTTCCTTTTGAAATGGGATTGACATATGTCCTGCCGGCAATCCTTATCAGGTCATGGTAAAAGGATGTAGATTGCATTTGCGAAATCAGGAAAACAAAAATGGGGTCTTTAAAACCCGATACCCTGGAAGCGATAACCTTTTCAAAATTACGGTCAGGATGCAGGAATCTTCTTTCTGAGACCGTCTCCATGATAAACAAATCCTTTTCTCCAAAGAACTCCACAAGTTCCTTTGAATCCTTATTCAATAATGCGGTATCGACCTGGAGTAAAGAATCAGCATTTACGGTGAAGATCATTTTATCGTATGATGTATAGGCAAAGGATTTAAGCTTTTCCGGATCATTGTTATCCTTATTGTCGATTACATTATAGATAATCCGATGGGCCGGGTTGATGCCCGGCAATATCAGCACTTCATCAAGTTCCACCTTGATCCTCTTCAGAAGGATATTAAGTTTCTTCTGCCCTTCCCGGATGCTAATGCTTTTGGTTTCATAACCAACATAACTGAACTTGAGGGTGTGAATGGCAGATTTAGATCTTAGTGAGAATTTCCCGTCAATATCGGTAGTGCCGCCGTATGGGCCGTCATTGATAAGGATATTAACAAACGCCAGAGCTTCGCGGGTTACTTCATCTTCTACCTTACCACTGATTGTATGCCCCTGCCCAAAGAGCTTGCCGGCATATACAAGTACACCCAGCAATATGAGCAAAATTATCCGTTGAAATTGCACAAAACAAAGGTAATAATTAACTTAAACAGCGAAATAGCTCTCCAACTCTTTTAAAGTTGATTCATCTGTCTTGAGGTCATGAACCATATCTCCATTTTCCAGGACTACAATCCGGTCGCAAACTTCAGTTATATGGGTAAGATCGTGACTGGAGATCAGCCATTAGTCCGTTATTGAACGCCTGAAAATAGTAGTAAAAAATGATTATTCAAGAATTTTCCATTAAATTTATTGAATTAATAAAGGGTCAGAATCGCTGTCAATGGCATTAGAAATTGTAAAATATTACCAGAAACATCAGCAGCAAGTCATTGAGAATTTTCAATTATCACTGGAAACAGATAATGTGGATGCGATCCATGATATGAGGGTCAGCTTCAAGCGCTTTAAGATCTTATTACAAATCCTTGAAAAAATTTCTGATGGAAAAATAGTGGCCAAGCAGGAATATGGACATTTTAATAAGCTTTATAAAGCATCAGGCCGCCTGAGGGATCTTCATGTACAGCGTCAATTACTCAATGCCTATAAACTGCGCAACGGCAACTCCTATGAACACTATAGCGATTACATTGAAAGACGCATTATCAAACAGAGAATAAAGTACCTGCTGGTGGCTTCCGCATTCCTTCCGGATTTCATGACAGAACTGGGAAATCAATGCCAGGATCTTGTATCTGCTGAGCAAACTCAGTATTTATTATCCGCATCAGCTGCCATCATTACTTCAAAACTAGCCAGCATAAGCCAGGCTTATCATCAGGGAGACGAACCTGCTTTTCATAAGATTCGAAGAGCATTGAAAGAGATCCAATACCTGAATAATATAATGGACAACCAACTCCCAATCAGGCAATTAGTAAATATTGATGCCCTTCGTGTGGCAGAGCTTGGTCAGATGCTTGGTGCCTGGCATGACAAATGGAACGGACAATTAATGCTTGACAAATTTTTATCCGGAAACCAGGGAATCGACAACCCTGAGGCCTATCACTCACTGCTCAAACTTCTCAAATTGGAAAAAGAAAATGAATACCGACAAATTGAAAAGATATTACAAACTGAAATGAAGTTGTTATAATCTGGCAATTATAATTAACTTTATTTGCAATAAAGTTCACAGCAGACAAAAAAATCCCCTTATGAAACCTCAATTTCCCAGCATCATCAAACTGACAAATATCCTGTTATTCGCCATATTATTATTTTATGTTCTGATTGTAGCAAGACATTTTTTAAGCCCGATTGTCCTCGCCATGGTCTTCGCTTTCATGCTGTTCCCCTTAACCAGGTTTCTTGAGCGGCGAAAGATCCCGAGGGTACTGGCTAATCTAATTGGCATACTCATTCTGATCAGCATCCTTACGGTAATCATCCATTTGATATTCAGGAATGCACAAAGCCTGCTTGCTGATCTGCCCAACCTGAAAGCACAAGCCCACATTAACATAGATAAAATGACCGAATATGTGTATGAAAACCTGGGCGTTTCCATACATTCCCAAAAAAAGTTCTTTAAAGATACCATCGGAGGACTCTTCCAGGCCGGAGGTGACTTTACCAATTCCATATTTGATGCTACAACGGGCACCATTTTTAAATTGGGAATATTGCCGGTATTTATGTTTTATATGCTTTTGTACAGGGATAAGCTGTATGATTTTATTTTGATGTCGGTTCCTGAAGAGAAAATCAAGATTACAGATAAAATTATCAAGGAGATCACCCGGATCACACCAAGATATATTGGAGGGGTTTTTACTGTTGTTCTGATCCTCTGTGTTTTGAACAGTATCGGCTTATATATCATTGGCCTGAAATATGCCTTATTGTTTGGCATCCTGTCAGCTTTGTTCAATTTCATCCCCTATTTTGGCACCTGGATCGGTGCCAGTCTACCCTTTACCTTTGCTTTGCTAACTGGTGATTCGCCTCATCTGGCTTTAATGGTACTGGTCCTGTTTGTCATTATTCAGTTTACGGAGAACAATATTTTAACACCAAATATCACCGGAGGATATGTAAGTTTAAATCCTTTTTTCACGATCCTGATCATCATCATAGGTGGTATGGTCTGGAGTATCATCGGTATGTTTGTTATTGTTCCAATTATGGCCATGGTTAAAATTATCCTCGACCACTCCAAGAATTACAAACCCCTGGCGATGTTAATAGGCATTGAACGAAGTAAGGTGCAAAAAGCGGAGGCCAGGAAATTTAGGCGCTTGCTTACCATTAAGAAGCGGAAGATAAAGTAATACAGCTATCTTTGTATTATTACACAAGCTTTATAATCATTAACCTGTATTGGTTTGAATCAAGTTGAAAGGGATTTTGAGATTATTGGGAAAACCTTTTCCGGAATGGAGGGTGTGCTGGAATCGGAATTACGTGCATTGGGAGCAAGGGAAATCTTTCCTATAACCAGGGGTATTCGCTTTCGAGGCAACCAGGAAATATTATATAAGGTCAATTATGAATGTCGTTCAGCTATCCGCTTCCTTAAACCAATACTGACATTCAGTGTAAATGATGAAAATGACCTGTATCAAAACGTGAAAAAATTCAATTGGAAACAAATCTTTGATATTAATGATACATTTTCAATTGATTCTGTGGTAAGCAGTTCCAGGATAAAACATTCCAGGTATGCAGCCTTAAAGATGAAGGATGCCATTGTCGACCAGTTCAGGGAACAGACAGGGAAAAGGCCATCCGTCGATGTTGACAATCCCACTTTCCGGTTGCATTTACACATCCATCAGGGTAATTGCACCATCTCTCTTGACAGTTCCGGATCCTCACTGCATTTAAGAGGATACAGACTGAAAACAGTGCTTGCCCCTATTAATGAGGTGCTGGCTGCCGGACTGATCATGCTGACAGGCTGGAATGGCCAATCAAATTTCGTTGACCTTATGTGCGGTTCAGGAACCTTCCTGATCGAAGCAGCCATGATCGCTAAAAGGATTCCCCCCGGATTTTTCAGGACACAATTCGGATTCCAAAAATGGAAAGATTATGATCCTAAACTTTGGGGGGAAATTAAGAAATCGGCCGATGATCAGGTTCGCGAACTGGCCATTAAGATTATTGGATCTGACCACTCCGATAAAGCCATTCGCGTTACACGGAATAACATCGGGAATGCCGGACTGCAAAAGGACATTGAATTAAGCATTAATTCCATAGAAGACAGTACTCCTCCGGAGGGAAAAGGGATGATCGTCATCAATCCACCTTACGGTGAGCGATTGCAACCGGATGATATGAATGAACTTTATAAAACAATCGGTGACTCATTCAAAAGAGCATATTCCGGATATGAAGCCTGGATCATCAGCTCTGACCTTTCAGCGCTTAAATTTATTGGACTCAGGCCCTCAAAAAAGATTATTGTCTTTAATGGTAAACTCGAATGCAGGTTCGCCAGGTATGAGCTGTATGAGGGCAGTAAAAAAGCAAAAAAGCAATAGTTAACGATATTGACAATGATGAATGATATCAAAAAAATTGGTGTCCTGACCTCGGGGGGTGACTCTCCCGGTATGAACGCAGCTATCCGCGCCGTTGTCCGGTCTTCTATATATGAAAACAAAGAAGTTTTTGGTATATGCAGGGGCTATCGCGGCCTTATCAACGGTGAAATTGAACAAATGCACAGCCACTCTGTTTCCAATATAATCCAGCGTGGAGGCACCATACTGAAATCTGCCAGAAGCATGGAGTTTATGGAATACGAAGGAAGGCAAAAGGCCCATGAAAACCTTATCAAGCATGGGATAGATGCATTGATTGTTATTGGTGGAGATGGAACATTTACCGGAGCCAATATCTTTATGGATGAATTTGATTATCCTATTATTGGCCTTCCCGGCACCATCGATAATGACCTTTACGGCACCGATTTCACCATCGGTTATGATACCGCCATCAATACGGTAATGGAAGCGGTAGATAAAATACGGGATACTGCCGATTCGCACGAACGCTTGTTTATCATCGAGGTAATGGGCAGGGATGCAGGTTTTATTGCGCTACGAAGCGGTATTGCTACCGGGGCAGAAAAGATTTTGATCCCTGAAAGTACTACCTATATTGAAAATCTGTTTCGCCTGTTACAGCAGGACAGGAAGAAGAATAAAACCTCGGGGATTATCATTGTTGCTGAAGGGGATGACTCGGGAGGAGCTATTGAGGTAGCCAAAAAGATCAATGAAAAATTTGAAGATTTTGAAACAAGGATCAGTATCCTTGGACATATCCAAAGAGGTGGATCTCCTACAGCCATGGATAGGTTCAGGGCAAGTATCATGGGCTATGCTGCTGTTCAGGCGATCCTGGAAGGGCAACGTGGAATCATGGTCGGCATCGTCGATAAGGATATTGCTTATACGCCTTTTGAAAAGTCCATCAAGCATCATCAAAGCATTAATCCTGTCTTGCTCGAGATCTCAAGGATCTTATCCTGACAAACGATAATATCATAACACTCGCCCTAAGTATATATGGCCAATACAACTGAAACGGGAAAACATGTTCATTATGCAGATGTACTGCTCCCTTTACCTGTTGCGGGAACATTTACTTATAAGGTTCCGGATCAACTAAAGTTTAATATTGCTATAGGTAAAAGGGTAATCGTTCAGTTCGGATCAAAGAAGGTCTATACTGCACTGGTCCTTGCTTTACATGACCAGGCACCCGGGCAATCCAGACTGAAAGACATCCTGGATGTTGTAGATGACAGGGCCATTGTCAATAACAGGCAAATCCAATTTTGGGAATGGATAGCTTCCTATTATATGGCATATCCCGGGACAGTGATGAATACTGCACTGCCATCTGCACTAAAACTGCAAAGTGAGTCCAGGATCATGCTCCATCCTGAAAGCTCATTGGAAAACAGTATCCTGGATGAAAAGGAACAAGTCCTTCTGGAAGCCTTGCATAACAGAAAATCCCTGAGCATTCAGGAAGCATCCGAACTTTTTAAAGATAAAAATGCAATCCCCCTGATTAAATACCTGATCGACCGCTCACTGATCACTGTGGATGAAGAAATTAAAGACCGGTACCGGCCAAAAATTGAATCTTTTGTGAGGCTTACCAGGGAGTACCAGGATGAGTCCAAACTTCAGGAAGCATTTGACCAATTGGATAAAAGGGCGTTCAAGCAATTGCAAATTCTCCTCTCTTATATCAATTTGACCAGGAATAGCAGCAGTGCAGGCGAGGAAGTGAGGCGATCAACACTGGTCAAAAGTGTACAGGCATCCTATCAGCAATTGAACCAACTTATCAGGAAGGGCATACTGGAGGTACATGAAAAGGTCATTAATCGCCTGGACGCCCCGGAAGCCGTGGCTGATCCTGACCAGATTATCCTTAATACCATACAGCAATCCGCCTGGAAAGAGATAAAAGGCCATTTCGATCAAAAACAAACCGTATTGCTGCATGGTATAACTTCCAGTGGCAAAACAGAAATTTATATCAAGTTCATCGAGCAGACCCTGAAGTCGGGAAAGCAGGTACTGTATCTCTTACCGGAAATTGCGCTGACCACGCAAATTATCAACAGGCTCAGAAAATATTTTGGCGACAAAGTTGGCATTTATCATTCTAAATACAATGAACATGAACAGGTAGAGGTATGGAACCGTGTGCTGGATACCAGGCGTAAGGATCACTATCCTGTGGTCATCGGAGCCAGATCAGCCCTGTTCCTGCCTTTCTCAAAACTGGGCCTGGTCATCGTTGATGAAGAACATGATACTTCTTTCAAACAACATGATCCCGCTCCCAGGTACAACGCCAGGGATTGTGCGGTATATCTTGGAGGCTTGCATAAGTCCAATATCCTCCTGGGCTCAGCAACACCTGCATTTGAAAGTTACCACAATTCACAGCATGGTAAGTTTAAGCTCGTCACGCTCAAAGGCCGCTATGGTGATATCCAGACACCCGAAACACATCTCATTGACCAGAAAAAAGACCCCAGGATCAGGCAGGGAAAATCTCATTTTTCAAAATCACTGCTGGATGCTATTGATCAAACCCTGAAAGAAAACTACCAGGTGATGCTGTTTCAAAACCGGCGTGGTTTTTCTTTACGCCTGGAATGCAATGAGTGCCATCATGTCCCCATGTGTATAAATTGTGATATTTCCCTGACTTACCACAAGCAATTCGAGCAAATGCGTTGTCATTATTGCGGTTTTCACACCAGGATCCCTAAACAATGCCCGGAATGCGGTAGCCATGAGGTTTTTATGAAGGGTTTTGGTACGGAAAAACTTGAAGAGGAGCTTTCATTGTTATTTCCGGAAAACAGGATCAGGCGCATGGACCTGGACAGCACCCGGTCGAAGTTCTCCTATCAGAAAATCATTAATGAATTTCAAGAACGGCAGATTGATATTCTGATTGGCACACAGATGATCACCAAAGGGCTTGATTTTGATCATGTCAACCTGGTTGGGATCATGAACGCCGACAGCATGATCAATTTCCCGGATTTCAGGTCATATGAAAGAAGTTTCCAGCTGATGACTCAGGTCAGTGGAAGGGCAGGAAGGAAACATAAAAGGGGACATGTGTTCATCCAAACCTATGATCCTTTCCATCAGGTCGTTCAATATGTGTTAAACCAGGACTACGAGGGCTTTTACAAGTCACAGATGCAGGACAGGCTCCAATTCAAATACCCCCCCTATTTTCGCCTTATCCAATTGCAATTAAAGCACAGGGATTATCAGGTGTTGAACAAGGGCGCAAGGGAATTTGCTGATGATCTCCGACAGCATCTGGACAAGACGGTGCTTGGCCCGGAGTATCCACTGGTGTCGAAAATCAAGAATTGGTACATCAAGCAAATACTGGTTAAAACTGACAAGGACAGCTCATTGGCTGGTGTCAAGAAGACTATTTTACATAGGATACAGGAATTTCATCATCACCCGGAA
>JAUXCL010000039.1 GCA_030618905.1 Bacteroidales bacterium
CGATGGTAGTCTTTGTGATATTCTCTGAATCCCTTGTCTCAAGCGTACATTTAATGTCCCTGTCCTCCAGATAAGTCATCACCTGCCGGGCATAATTATCTACCCGCCGTTTAACAGATTTAAAGCTTGTTGAATATAATGACAATATATGTACTTCTGAATTGAACATCATTGCCAGTTCAGATGTAACAGGTATCTTCTGCCTTGTTTCCTGCGAGCTATCGATAGGAACCACGATCTTTTTAATTCCCCCGATATTAAAATCATGCCTCAGGGTAATGACCGGACAGGGTGCATGTGTGAGGATCCGGTATGCATTGCTTCCAATCCAGAACTCTTCAAAACCAGATACACCGTGTGTTCCGGTTATAATAAAATCAGTATTGGTGTTTTTTGCCAGACTGGCAATCTCGATATAAACTTTTCCTTTTCTGGTTTTGTATCCTAGTTTTACATCATTGAGAATTCCTTTATACTTATTTTGCAGCTCTTTGAAAAGTTCGATCTTTTCATTTCTCAATTCATTTGGATGATCCTCGTAAATGGTTTCATCACTGGTGGTATTGTCCACCCAAACCATCAAGATGTCTGCTTTTGCTTTGTTTGCAAGCATCACACCATAATCCAGGGCATTCAGGGAGGTCTTTGAGAAGTCGATTGCAACCATTACCTTTTTCATGCCGGTAGTGTTTAAATATTCAACAAGTAAAATTACGAATTTTTAGTTATGAAACAAGTATTCCTGGCAATTATTGTCTGCATTTTACGATTTTCATGTAATTATTTAGCTATGATGTTTATTTAATCAGTGTTAAATTAATCACTAAATCCGAATTTCTAATCCCGATAAGTATCGGGATAAACAATACCAAATGACAAAAGCACAAAATTCAAAACTGTATGATCTTATGGCTGCCCAGGCAGAACAGAGGGAGGGATGAAAAACATACGGACAAACTTATCCCGAAGGGATTTAATAAAAATAGCCATGGGTGTAACCCGTGGATAATCAGAACGCAACAATAAGAACCCTGCAAAGGGTTCAACCCTTGATTCGCATTATTAGTTGCAGACTAAAATAAAATCTTCAAAAAAACTTGCATTTATTAAAAGAATGATTAATTTGTAGTCAAAATAATGATTAAATTTTAATCAAAGGTAATATAAAAGATAGTTAAAAGTCAAGGAAAAAGTGAAAAAAATTGATTTAATCACGAATTTAGGGAGTAATGATTGAATGCTTAAATGCTAAAATGTAGGAACAATAAATACCATCTGCCCATTTAAGCATTTAAGCATTTTCACTAAAATAACAGTAAAGCAAAAAAATAAATGATAAACAATCCCCGGAATATCGTCCATTTCGACCTGGACACCTTTTTCGTGTCGGTGGAGCGCCTGATGAACAGCCGCCTGGCCGGCAAGCCTGTCATCATTGGGGGCACCTCCGACCGGGGGGTGGTTTCCAGTTGCAGTTATGAGGCCCGGCAGTACGGGGTACATTCGGCCATGCCCATGAAAATGGCCCGGGTGCTATGCGGCGATGCCGTCATCATCCGGGGCGACATGGATATCTACTCGCGCTATTCCAACATGGTCACGGAGATCATCGCGGAGCGGGCGCCGCTATACGAGAAAGCTTCCATCGATGAGCATTATATCGATATCACCGGGATGGACCGCTTTTTCGGTTGCCTGAAATGGACACAGGAGCTTGGGAGGGACATCATAAAACATACCGGGCTGCCGATCTCTTGCGGCCTGTCGGTCAACAAAACCGTATCCAAAATTGCCACCGGGGAAGCCAAGCCCAATGGCGAGCTGGAAGTCCCGGGAGCGCAGGTACACTCTTTTCTGAACCCCCTGTCCATCAGGAAGGTCCCGATGATCGGGGGAAAGGCCTACCAGCTGCTGCGGTCGATGGGAATCTCCACCATCGAGACACTCAGCCATATACCGCCGGAGATGATCGTGAAGGTGCTGGGAAAGAATGGGATCATCATCTGGAAAAAAGCCAACGGGGTCGACTCCACCCCTGTGAAACCCTATTCCGTGCAAAAATCCATGGGCTCAGAGATCACTTTTGAGACCGATACCATCGACGTGGCGCAGATCCGGCAGGTCATCTCAGGCAAGGTGGAGCAACTGGCCTTCAAACTCCGGAAAAAGGAGAAGCTGACTTCCTGCGTGACCGTTAAAATAAGATATTCGAACTTCGACACCCACACCTTGCAGAGACGCATACCCTATACCTCGTTCGATCATGTCCTGAACAGCGTAGCGCTGGAACTCTTCGACAAGCTTTACCAGCGCAGGATGCGCATCCGGCTGGCGGGAGTCAGGCTCAGCCACCTGATCAGCGGCGTCCAGCAACTCGATATGTTCGAGGATACCCCGGAGATGATCAGCCTCTACAATGCCATGGACAGGATACGGTTGCGGTACGGGAAGAAGGCGGTGCGGAGAGCGGTGGGCGTTGGGAGTTGAGATAAAACAGAATACAGAAATCAGAATACAGAAATCAGAATACAGGATACAGGATACAGGATACAGGATGCAGGATAATTGGCAGTTGGACAATTGGCAATAGCTTTCGCACTATGGTACTATGGTACTATGGTACTATGGTACTATGATTCCGGATGCAGGATACAGGATACAGGATAATTGGCAGTTGGACAATTGGCAATAGCTTTCGCACTATGGTACTATGGTACTATGATACTATGATACTATGGTACTATGGTACTATGATACTATGGTACTATGATCCCGGATGCAGGAATTAAAGTTAGGGGAAGTTCAATTAAATCCGCTAATTTTACGTTATAATGCTTCCTTGAATTGATTACATGAAGAAATCTGCCCAGATACTGTTGTCCTTATGCTTATTATTTTCTCTGCATTCCTGCAAGGATAAGGATGACATGGATACCCGTCCTGTAATTAGCCTGAGCAGCCCGGCAGCGGGATCAAGCTATCATATTTGGGACACCATCCTGGTCAAGGCCAGCATATCACATAATAAACCGGTCAGATCTGTTGTGGTGTCCCTGGTGAACAACAACAATATCCCCATGGTCACACCCATAGGGTCAACCCCGGATCAAAACACTTTGGAAATAGAGGAATACCTGGTCGTTGATAACCCCAACCTGGAATCGGGCAATTATTTTGTGATGGTTAAAGCTTCGGATGAAGTCAATGCAACCCGGTATTTTCAACCGGTTGAAGTGAGCGGGATAGAAACGGAGCTCAGGCGTATTCTTGTGATTACTCAATTCAATACATTAAAATCTATAGTTTCCCTGATTGATTCTAACTTCAATGTGAGTCCCTTATTCAGTATCCTGAAGAAATACAATGGGTCAGATGTAAGTTCCAGGTACCAGCAATTGTATTACATTACTCCCGAGCCATCCAGATTGCTTACTTATAACCTGAATGATACGATCCTGGACTGGGAATTCCTGTCTCAGCCACCACACTCGGGTTTCCAGGATGTATATTACCAGGAAGGACTAATATACCTTGCCTCTCAAAATGGCAATTTATTCGGCCTGGATCATTCAGGGGATAATAAATATATAACGCCCACGCATACCGACAGGATCCCACAGAAGATCTTTAAGCACGAAAATTATTTGGTTACTGACCAAAGTACCAGGAGTAATTTATATCGTTATTTTACTTTGTTCTTTGCGGAAACCGGTGCTTTTGCCAATCAGCACCAACGTGACCTTGGGGTCATCGAATTTTTCAGTATCAACCAGGATGAGATCATTGCTTTTGGCAATATGCTTGATCAGGCTAAGGTGTTGGTTTATAGTATTGAAAACAATAATAGTTTTGAGCCGGCCATCATGCCGACCGGGATCATCACGGCAGCAGTACAAATCAGCCAGGAGGATTTTCTGATTGCCATGGATTTTGGCATAATTGCGTATAATTCAACACAGCATCAATGGCATTTAGCCTTTGATATTGATAATGTTACTGCCTTGGAATATGATTCCAAAAATAATTTCTTGTGCGTCGCCGAGGGCAAAAATGTCCGTATTTACGATTACCCTGGTTCCAGTCTGCTTCATGGCATAAGCATGGACTATCCTATCCTTAACATCCATATTTTATACAATAAATAAGACATGGAACGGCAGCTGATTACCACAGCAGATGGTTCACACACCTTGTTTGTCCCGGGCATACAGGACCATTATCATTCCACTTATGGTGCTGTTCAGGAATCCAGGCATATATACATCAGGAATGCATTCCGGGCCAACAGCGCGAAGAATGCCCTGTGCCAGGTTCTGGAAATTGGTTTTGGGACGGGCCTGAATGCTTTATTGACCTGGCAGGAAAGCATATTAAAAGATATCCCTGTGCAATATACCGCACTGGAACCTTTTCCGATTGAAACGGCCCTGGCCATGCAGCTCAACTATCCCGGTCTCATGGAAATGCCTGGGGCAAATTCGATTTTTCAGGAGATGCATTCAGCTCCCTGGGATCAGGTCACCACCCTCAATAAGCTTATGAAATTACTTAAAGTAAAAGTAAAAATTCAGGATAGTATATTAGCTGAGAACCAGTATGATGTAATCTATTTTGATGCCTTTGGGCCCGATGTGCAGGCAGAGATGTGGACCGTAAATATTTTTGATAAAATTTATGCCGGGATGAAAAGGGGTGGAGTGCTGGCTACTTTTTCAGCAAAAGGTATAGTGAGGCGTGCCATGACAACAGCAGGATTTGAAGTCGAAAAACTGCCTGGTCCCCCGGGTAAGCGCACAATCACCAGGGCATGGAAAAGATAGCGCATGGAAGATTTATATGATCCTGAAATCCCCGAAGTTTTTTTCTGGCGCTTCCTGTACGTTTATTTTATCAACCCGTGACCATGAAGGACCATTTTTACAGAATTCAAGAAAAGTATTCATAATATCAGCATCTCCTTCGGCCTCAACATATACGGAACCATCCGGCATATTCTTCACAAATCCTTTGATACCGAGCGTTCTGGCATTTTTATTGGTATAATATCTGAAACCAACATTTTGCACCTTGCCGTAGATAGTGATATTCAGGCTTTTTTGCATAGATCAGGGATTTAAACGTTTCATCAGGAGATCATCCAGGGCTACAAACAATTGGACAGGATCCTGGGCGCGCCATGCGAATGCATTAAATCTGCCTCCAAAGGCAATGATATAGTCCAGGTTGGCATTTTCGAACTCCTGAACTACATGCTCCCTGAAATTTAAGCCAATGATCCAGCCATCTTCAATATCTTCAGACCATTCCTGGTAATAATCATCATCGCCTGCATGGAAATTCAGGACATTTTCTCCAATCAGAATAAACCTCTTGATCCCGTTTTCAGCCAGCAAGTCGACAATTTCCCGCTTCAGGTACATGATGTCATTGTGTAAGGTGTCATTCCATTCTCCCATCAACTCAATGATGCAAAATCCTTTTTCATAGTTGGCATAAATGATCTTAATGAAAAGTGTTGAGGAGCCTATAAAATCCCATTGGGGGTGTATCCAGTGATCGTATACTGCATGTGTGAACTCAAATTCATTGTAATCCTTCCCATAAAAGGGAGAATGCTTATCATCCGAGGAAATGTAAAGATGTCTCCAGCTATAATGAGGTTCAAGATTGTGCATGATACTTAGAGGGCTAGCTTTATACCGGGGATAGATTTCAGACTTTCGTAAAGGCTGGTCATTTGTTCATGCGAAGCAATGCTGACGCTGACCGTAAAGCTGATGTATTTATCATTACTGCTGAGTTTGGACCGAAAGTCGGTGAAGGAAACTTTTTGTTGCTTCAATACTTTTTCAATTGCCTTCTGAATGTCATCAACGGGATTGTTATTGTCAAGGATTACCTTGAGATCATAGCTTACCGGGAACTTAACTTTTTCATCCCCGAAAGGCTTCTTGTTTTTATCCCCTCCGTTGCCCCCAATATTAACCATAGGTGTGTGTTTTTCTGAATTGATCAACAAAATTAAAAGCAGAATGTTGCGGCCATGTGTACCCACCTGTGCTCTTTACCTCCTGCGAATTCAGGTGTAATGTAGTGTAATTCAGTGCGAAATCCAAAAAACTTATAGGCAAATTCAATCCCGAGACTGCCATTGAATACCAGGCGATTGATTTCAGAAGCGTGAAGTGTATAGATATTGTTTTTGCTAAACATGCCACCCTGAAGTGTCGCATCGTAAGCCACAACATTCAGCAGTGAAGAAAAGGTAAAGGCATATTGCAATTTGCTTTTAGCGCTGTAGTTCCCGTTTTGAGATGGGCCGGTCAATCCGATATTTTCGAAATAGGGCATGAATGAACCGATGCGGGAGAAAAAGCCAAGGCCGGCATTGGTATATAATGTTCCTGCTTTTCCCTGGACTACCCCATTGAAGTCAAAATGCCCGGTATTTACAAGTCCCTTCTCGATCCTGACATTATAATTAATAACAACATCATTTTTAACCTGGTTAACCCATCCGGTAGGTTTGGTTTCATGTATGTTCGTTTGAACGAATCCACCGAGTGATTCCGGCCCCATGATGCCAATATCCAATTCTGATACTTGCTTGTAATGCTTTTTGGGATTCAGCGCAATCTTAAACTGTCCGGCATAGAGCACACCGGCAAAGGGCCTGTCTCCATACTGTATGGCTGTCGTATCCAGTACTGTGGGCGTATAAAAGTCCTGCGATAAGGTGATCCCGTGATAATTGACGGAGTTTTGCCTGTAAGGCAGCATGGCCAGCGCGAAAGGTGAATTGGCCAAAGCAGGATCGATATAGTCAAATTTTATGCCATTGGTAAAATAATAATCCATGCTGAGTAAAGCATCATTAGCGAAATGGACTGTAAATAGCTTGTCCTGGGATGTCTTGACGATATCGAAGGAAACAATATAGGGTTCATTTCTTTGATGGACCTCATAAAGCCTGAGTGATTCCCTGTCAATCTTGATCCCAATGGATTCCACATGAATTGGCGGGACCTGTATTAAATCTTCAGATGCTCTTATTTGAGCAGATTCAATTAATGGGGTATGCGTGACAGATGTGTTTTCATAATCAGCGTATATAAAATCCGATACCTGCGGAGGGCTCCATTTTAGAAAGTCCTGATCTATGGGTGCACGGGAGGTTTTAATTTCAATGGGAGGGATGTCAGGCAGTTTGTCGCGAAAGGGCCTGGCAACTTCCGTTCTCTCAATCCGGCATCCGAAAATGCTGATTAAAACGAATATCCATATATGGATCGCTTTATACTTCATTGGGTTTAAATGTCAGCAATGGACAATACAAATCTACGATATTTTAGGCCTGTTTGAAAACCAGCCCTTAATAAAGATAACAGTCGTAATATTCGATTTGTTCTCACTGCGTAATATTCTTATCAACAGTGACAAAATTACCATGTAAATGGCGCTTATCAAGGAAAATACTTAAAAACGGGTAAAAATACCCAGGCTGTTAAAAGATCTTGGGATATTTTTCAGGATCAATATCGTGCATGATGTTATAGACAGCATCGAAGACATCCTCTGCATTGGGATTGGAGAAGTAGTCGCCATCCGTGCTATAAGCTGCCCTGTGCGCTTTTCCGGTGAGGGTCACGGGTTCAGCATCGAGGTGAAAATATCCATGCTGCTCCTCAAGTACCTTTTGCATCATATAGGCAGTAGCACCTCCGGGTACATCCTCATCGAAGAATAAAACCTTGCTAGTCTTTTTCAGGGATTCCACGATCATGTGATCGACATCAAAAGGAAGCAATGATTGTACATCAATCAATTCCACGTCAATCGAGAATTCACGCAGTTGCTCAACAGCATCTTCAGCGATCCTGACACAGGAACCATATGTGACAAGGGTAATATCTTTGCCACTGATCAAAACTTCAGGGCGGCCCACCGGAATCCTGTATTTTCCAATATTGGCGGGCATTTTTTCCTTCAGCCGGTAAGCGTTTAGCGGTTCAATGACCAGGGCCGGTTCATCCGAAGCCAGGATGGTATTGTAAAAACCTGCGGCCTGTGTCATATTCCTGGGGACCAATACATTGACACCTCTGATTGAATTGATGACCATGCTTAATGGAGATCCGGAATGCCAGATCCCCTCCAGTCTGTGTCCCCGGGTACTGATGATCAATGGTGCCTTTTGTCCACCTTTGGTCCGGTATTGTACTGTTGCCAGGTCGTCACTCAGTACCTGCAGGCCATAAAGCAGGTAATCGAAATACTGAATTTCAGCGATGGGTCTCAGTCCACGCAGAGCAAGCCCCAGGCCTTGTCCGATGATACTTGCTTCCCGGATTCCGGTGTCACTGATTCTCAGTTCACCAAATTTCTCCTGCAATCCTTCCAGTGTTTGATTTACACCACCAATCTTACCGACATCCTCACCGAAGATCATCAGTAATGGATTGCTCTCGAAATTGCTTTCAAAATTTTTATTCAGGATCTCACGGCCTGGAACCATCCGGGCATCTTCCGGCACAACAGGCTCGATCTCTTTAATATTCATCACGGAGTGCTTTGAATTACTCCAGAGGAATGAATTGTAATCTTCAGCCTTATCTTTACTGGCCTGGTCACGCCAGCTCATCACATTCTTTTTTAAGGAGTTCTGCGGATTGCTGCAATTGTCACAGATCAAGCGCAGGATTCTCTTTCCCGACGACATGATATCCTTCCAGTTGGGATCACCTACGATGGCAAGCTCCTGCTTGATAGCATTGATCCTGGAGGTCTTGGCGCAATTGCAGGTGCTGATATCTACCATCCTCAGAAAATCATCGCGATGCTGCCTGATGGGTTTGATATAGCTCTCCCAGGCTTTTTTTCGGGCTTCTTTGGCACGGACAACTGAGGCAGCTTCAATCTGATCAAGTTCAGCTTCATCTGCAATACCTTCGCTGATTATCCATTCCCTCATTTTCTTGATGCCATCGAATTGAGCTTCCCATTGCAGCCTTTCATTGCTTTTGTATCTTTCATGTGAGCCTGAAGTGGAATGTCCCTGTGGTTGTGTGAGTTCATCAACATGAAACATGACCGGGATGTGCTCTTTTCTGCACTTTTTAATGCCTTCATCATACATTATGCAAAGGGCCATATAATCCCATCCCTTCACTTTGTAGATCAGAAATCCATTGTCATGATCATCTTTTTCAAATCCCTTAAGGATCTCGGAGATATTTTCCTTTGTTGTCTGGTATTTTTTGGGCACAGAAATACCATAGGCATCATCCCAGATAGATATGGCCATAGGAACTTTCAGCACACCTGCTGCATTGATGGTCTCAAAAAAGATGCCTTCGGATGTGCTGGCATCTCCAATAGTTCCAAAAGCCACCTCATTGCCATTGTTGGAGAATCGTTTCTGGTTTTTCAGCCCGGGATTGTTTCTAAACATTTTAGAAGCCAGGGCAAGTCCGAGCAAACGTGGCATCTGACCGGCAGTTGGGGAGATGTCGGCAGAGGAATTCTTTTGGGCAGTCAGGTCCTTCCATTCACCATTATCATCCAAAGTTCGGGTTGTAAAATGATTGTTCATCATTCTGCCGCCACCGGAATGGGCTTTGATATCCGTATTTCCGTATAGCTGGGCGAAAAATTCTTCCAGGCTCATCATCTCTGTAGCCAGCATGAAGGTCTGGTCGCGGTAGTATCCTGAACGCCAGTCGCCATCCTTAAAAACCTTGGCCATGGCCAGTTGAGGGACCTCTTTGCCATCGCCAAAGATGCCAAACTTTGCTTTACCGGTCAGGACTTCTCTCCGTCCCAGTATGCTAATCTGCCGGCTTTCGTTGGCAATGCGGTAATCATTGAGAATTTCTTTTTTGCTGATCTTTCGCATAAAAACTTTTGCAGTTTACTCCAGCAAAGGTACTAAAAATGCCTCATCCGGTTCTTTCAGGCCATCTTCGGTCATGACCCATGTTTTTCCTGGAAGATGATATGAGCTGTGATAACCCTGGTATCTCAAGAGTTCCCTTACATTTCTGTCCAGTTTAACGGCTTTGTATAAAGGGACTTGCAATTCAAAACTGATCTGCTGATTGCGCCAGACCTCATCCTCCCTGATGGTGAAGTATGGATTTATCAACAGGGAGCTGTCTGTTTGTACTATCCGGTGCAGGGTGTAGTTGGTATTTTCTCCGGCATCCATTACAGTCCGTCCTCTTGAATATACATGCTTTATGAGATGGAAGTTATCATCCGGACTTTTTCTGATATTTAATTTGACATAACTGAGAATTCTCCCTTCTTCAGTAAGGACTATATTAGGTCCGTCTAAGAATATGTTATCTCCATATTCATTGTATACATCATCAAATTGGGCCTGGTTAGCAGACACCAACAAAGTATCACTTGCCGGTTGATAGAATTCTATGGGCTTTTTGACAGTGATATCATGCTTATAATTCCTGGCAATCCTGAAGGTAAAGAAGAGTGTAATGATCAAACTAATAATCCAGATATTAAATGCAGCAAACCCAATATGCCTGAGGCCTTCAAACCTGAAGATCATCCTTAAAGCACCATAGATCAGCATAATAATAGGAATTCCGATGAGCATAAGCAATCCTACCCGCATTAGCCCAAGGGCTTCAACATCATTAGAGATCAAGCCCAGGAAAGTGGGGAGGGGAAAGGTGACCAGGTCGTGATTATCAACATACATAAAGCCACCCCAACCGAAGAAAGAAACTGCGAAACCAGCCAATGCTCCAAGGCCAATGATCAGGAGCACAATACCGGCGGCAATAATGACTATTTTCAAGATGATCTTGAGAAAGGAGACAAAAACCCCGACGATTTCTTCAGCCACTGTACTTGAGGTTCTCCCTTTTTTTTTGAAGGAATCCTTTGTTTTGCTTGTCAGGTCATTGATCTTGTCCTTAAGATGATGCAGCTCTTCCTGAATGGACTTTTCAATGTTAGATACATTTACTCTTTCCCCTTTCATTTCCAGCTTCTCGGCTGTGGTCCTGGCTTTTGGAATAACGGCCCACAGGACCAGGTAAATAATAGGCGAGATGAAACCCAGGAGCAGGATGATGAAAATAATCCTTACCCAGAGGGCATCTAAATTTAAATAGGCAGCGATCCCACCGCATACACCGCCAATGATCTGGTTATCCGGATCGCGGTACAAGCGTTTGGTAGCTTTATCATCAGCTACAAACTCTTCCTGGGATTCTTCTTCTTCCTCAAGGAAGTCGCTTGGTTGTCCAAGGATCTTAATGATCTCATCAACATCTTCAATGGAAACAACCTGTTTTTGCTCTTTTAGCTGTTCCTGGAGCAATTCAGCGATCCTTCCTTCAATGTCTGTGATGATTTCATCCTTGCCCACTGTCTTTTTAAAATGGGATTTCAAGATGTCCAGGTAATTGCTCAACTTATCATAAGCATCTTCATCAATGTGAAAGATAATCCCGCTAATGTTTATCGTCAATGTCTTTTTCATTTATCTATTATTATATAATTGTACAATTCATTTAAGGGTTATATTATTAACTGCCCCAACAAGCTCTTTCCAGCCCGATTGAAGTTCCTGTAGCATCCTGCTTCCGATTTCAGTAATAGTATAGTATTTTCTGGGTGGCCCCGATTTGGACTCTTCCCAGCGGTAGGTCAAAAAACCATCATTCTTCAGTCGCGTCAATAGGGGATATAGGGTCCCTTCAACGACGATCAACTGAGATTCCTTGAGCTTCTGAATGATATCTGAAGCATATGCATCCTCCTCGGCTATGATTGATAAGATGCAAAGTTCTAATACACCTTTTCGCATTTGAGCTTTTGTTTTATCTAAATTCATGCAGCAAATATAATACATTTTATAGTACTATGCAATACAAAGTACTAATTATTTTTTATTATTGTCTTTAACATACTACCTTTTAATAACAATTAGCGAGATAAACAGCCTGTAAAACAGCTATGTACCAATTTATTTAGAATATTTATAAATTAAGATCTGTGGTTTGCAGGTGAGAAAATGGCCTTTTTGGCGTACAGGGTCATCAATAAAGCCCTGACGGTCATAAACAGCATCAGTGAAAACCAAAGGCCATTATTCCCAAGTGGCCCTATCAACAGATAATAGGAGGGAAGGAAGACCAATATAGTAGAGATTAGCATAACGTTACGCATGGGGGCTGAAGCAGTAGCACCTACAAAAACACCATCCCAGATGAAAGCGACAAAGGTGATCAGCGGGATCAGTGCCATCCAGAACATATAGGGAGATGTCTGGCGGATAATTTCTTCATTATTGGTCAGAATGAGCAGCAGGTAGTCACCGGCAAATAAATATATCAGGGTAAATGGGATGCTGATCACCAGGCCCCACTTGAACAATGACCTGACGGCCTTTTTTAATTGCCCTGGATCCTTTGCGCCAAAATACTTACCAACCAATGATTCAGCGGCATAGGAAAATCCATCGATCAGGTATGAGAAGAACATGAAATATTGTAATAATATGGTATTCACTGCAAGGATGTCAACACTCACCTTAGCCGACTGAGCTGTGAAGAAAGAAAATGTAAAGATCAGGCATACCGACCGGATCAGGATGTCCCGGTTCACCAGAAAGAACTTCTTCATGGCTTCCAGGTCAAGTACTTCCCTGAGGTTCCAGGTCAGAAATTTACGGATATCTGACTTAAAAACGAAATACAAACCCGTAAAAAACCCAATATACTGGGAAATCAGGGTACCATATGCCACACCTTCAGATTTCATATCCAGAACCATGACGAAAAGCAGGTTGAATAACACATTCAGGACATTGACCAGAATTGCAATGATCATAGGGATCCTGGCATTTTGTTTGCCCAGGAACCAGCCGCTTAGCGCATAGAGGCCCAGGGTCGCAGGAGCCGCAAAAATGCGGATATGAAAATACTGTGCAGCAAGGTGTTCCACTTGCTGACTGGCATCTACCAGGAAAAAGCTGAGTAATGCTATTGGCTTTTGCAGTAAGATCATCACTATCCCCCCGGCAAAAGAGACCAGTATAGCCCGCTTGAAGATGAGGTTGATCTCTTGCTCATCTTTCCGGCCATATGCCTGTGCGGTAAAACCAGTGGTGCCCATTCTCAGGAAACTGAAAATGGCATAGATAAAGCTGAAAATGATGCCTCCCAGGGCAACAGCCCCGATATAATCGACCGATTCCAAATGGCCCATGAGGGATAAATCCACCATGCTCAGCATCGGTACCGTGATGTTGGTGATGATATTGGGTATGGCTAGTTTAAGGATCTGCCGGTTCATACTGGGCTAATGAGGTCTTTTACCGGACTTTGACAAATTCATTCTTGCCCACTCCGCAAACAGGGCAGGTCCAGTCTTCCGGCAGGTCCTCAAAGGTTGTGCCGGGCGCAATACCTTTGCCCGGGTCACCTTCCTCAGGGTCATACATATAACCACAGACTATGCACTTGTATTGTGAAGCTTTGACTGTATCCGATGAGTCTTCTGGATCAGGTTCTTTCTTTTCTTCAGTCTTATCAACTTTAGCCACATAAGTAGGTGCATTTTCAGGTGAAAGTCCTTTGACTACGGATCTGTAATACGCATAGCTCAGTGGAGGCAGGTCCGCCTGAAGTATTTCCGCGTCTACCACATCACCGATAAATAAAATATGTGAACCGGTATCGATACTTTCACTGACCCTGCATTCAATCCAGGCAATGGCTTTGTCCAGGACAATTGGGCAGCCTGTTTTCCCCGTTTTGTAATCGCATTCAGTAAACTTATCAATATCCTTACCCGATTTGAATCCCCAGGGGCCCACAAATTCCATGCTGATGTCTTCCTGCAGGATGGAAACTGAAAAAGTCTTGCTTTTTTGAATGAACGAGGTTGTCAGGTTATCCTTATGGCTGGCCACCGCAAATTTTGCCGGCTCAGCTGAGATCTGAAATACGGTGTTATTGATGTGCCCGTTATACTGATCCCCATCCATGGAAGACACAATATACAGGCCATAGGTTACTTTAAAAAAAGCGTTGATGTCCATTTTGGTTCATGTTGATTGGCATGTAAAGGTAGGGAAAAGTCACTTTCTCTTCCTCATTATTATATATTGTATTCATCATGCTCACTGAGCACTTTGCCTGGCACATTCAGGTTTGGGGGGTATTTGTCTACGAATTACTGGGGTTTACCATTACTTTTTCTGTGGCAATCTTCATGATCTTAATTGGAATATTGTTAATGAGGTGGTCATATCGTATTGATAAATTAAGTGTAATGTCTTGATTTTTAATTATTTTTACCAGCTCTTGTACCTGTGAGTAACTCTTGTTGAAATTTATTTAAAAAAAGTTTCAAAAACTAGGTATTTATGCTTAATATTGTAATTAATTTTTGTAACTATAATAGTTGGTTTGTAGTAAAATGTATTAAATCGATTGTAGCTTGATCTATTTTAACCCCGATCCGATGAATTTAAGATCATTTTCCAAATCTCACATTCTTTTAACGCTATTATTTTGTCTTGCCTTAGTCTTTTCCGCAAGTGGCCAGCATATGATGAAAAAAAGCAAACGCTTTTCGGATAACTGGTTTGTTAGTGGAAACGTCGGGATCAGCCAGCTCTATGGTGACATGAGTACGCAGAATCCAATCGAGAAGTTTGCAGAAGAAACACGTATTGGTACCGGGGTATATTTCGGTAAGCAATTATCACCCGTTTTTGGTGCCCGGGCTAATATTTACTATGGAAAACTATATTCTGAACGCAGGTCAAAGTCCGATAAGGATGTCGGCACTGCAGTTCGAATGGAGAATGTTATTGAAGGAAGTTTAATGTTTACTCTGGATTTCTTTAATTTTTTCTGGAAATACAGCAGAAAGCGGGTGTTCTCAATGTACGGGATCTTAGGAATCGGATTTGTCAGCAATCAGGCGTCCTCCTGGACCATAAATGGTGCACAAAAGATTACCGATAATGTAGAACAGGGAGGAGCCGGGCCTAAAGGCTTCTCAAGCTATTTTGTGGTGCCCTGGGGTGGTGGCTCTAATGTTAAAGTGTCGAAACGATTAGATATCAATGGTGAGATCACCTGGCACTTAACTTCCGATGAA
>JAUXCL010000215.1 GCA_030618905.1 Bacteroidales bacterium
TAAGAAATACGATTATAAATATGGCGATACTAAATACCTCGACCTGCAAAGCCATCTCTATATTAAAAAATATACGGTAGATGTGTATGTGCAATTTTACAAAGGATTCTTTCTTGATAATCCAGGGCAAAATCTGACCTACTGGCCTTCAAGCGAGATCTACCCTCAACGGCCAGACATCAGGGTGATTAATACCGGGGCCAATATTCAGTATATGTTTAATTATAAGAAGTTTAATTACCGTACCACCTTCACACAGGATGCCTGGCAGAAGAAAAGTGCGGGATCATGGATTGTTGGAGGGGATCTCTACTATATTACAAGCAGGGGAGATTCATCTTTGGTGCCAAAAAATGTGAGCAATCCGGATTTCTATATGGGCTATCGTTTCAACAAGATCCATATATTCAGTATTGGGCCCATTGGTGGTTACGGACACACCTTCGTTGTGAAAAAGCATTGGTTCTTTAGTATTTCATTCCTTGTAGGTGTTGCTGTTGGATATTCAAAATTATATGGTGATGTACGTGAAGAACCCAACAAAACAGGTATTACTTTAAACTTTACCTCCAATTTCCGGACAGGGATTGGATATAACAGCAGGCTTTACTACATTGGACTCACTTATCTCAATCAGTCAATATTTAACCAGGCCCCTGTAAATAGTGCCTGGATCTCGTTTGACACAGGCTTATTTCGTCTGACACTTTCCAGACGCTTTAAACTAAACAAGGATTATGAGATACAGGACCTTATCCCCGGTCATCGAAAAAAGGAAAATCAAAAAGAACAATAATTAATATTAATCTAATGCAAGGAAATCAGGAATTCTTACTTACGAAAATCATAGCAACATTAGGCCCTGCAAGCAACCCGGAAGAGATGATCAGAAAACTAATCCTGGAAGGGGCGAGGGTTTTCAGGATTAATTTTAGCCATGGCAACCTGGAAGAGCATGAAACTGTATTCAAACGGATTCGTAAAGCATCTGCCGATACAGGTATACCTGTTGGGATCATGGGTGATCTTTCCGGCCCAAAAATCAGGGTGGGAAAGGTTATGGATCCCGGTATAATGCTAAAGCCGGGAATGAGGGTTGAGTTTCAAAAAGATGATATCCTGACCGGCCCTGTTGATCATCCGGAAGATCAAACAGTAATTTTTTCTACCACTTATCCATTGTTTATTGATGAAGTAGAGCCTGGTGAGAAAGTATTGCTTAATGATGGCAATGTACTATTGACCTGCAGGGATAAAAAGAAAAACAGGCTCATATGTGAGGTGATTGATGGCGGATTGATTACATCCAGCAAAGGTGTTAACCTTCCGGATACTGATCTCTCAGCCCCTTCCCTTACAGAAAAAGACTTCATGTGTGTTGAGTTTGCTGTTAAAATGGAATTTGACTTCCTGGCCCTCAGTTTTGTCCGGAGTGCTGCAGATGTGCGTTTATTGAAAGACTACCTTAAAGAACTCGGTGCCAGGCCTGCTTTACCATTTTATGAGAATGATACACAAACAAAACCATCATACAGGCTTGATGAATATCCAAAGAACATACCTGTGATAAGCAAAATTGAAAAGCCACAGGCTATCCTTGAATTAGAATCAATTCTTGACGAAAGCGATGGGGTGATGGTGGCGCGTGGGGACCTGGGTGTGGAGATGGATTTAGCTGAGGTTGCTGTCCTGCAAAAACGGATCGTCAGCATGTGTAAAAATAAGGGGATCCCGGTCATCGTGGCCACCCAGATGCTGGAAAGCATGATTAGCTCACAGGTACCCACCCGCGCTGAAGTTTCTGATGTGGCCAATGCGATCTTTGACGGTACTGATGCCGTGATGCTTTCCGGTGAGACAGCCATAGGGAAATATCCGGTCCAGGCAGTCAGGATGATGCGAAGGGTCGCACTTAAAACCAACCGGTATCTGGCTGAGATATCATATGACACAGCCTCAATTCGTATACCAAAGCGATATCCCCACCGCAATGCAGCCATCGCACATGGGGTGAAAAACATGGTGAGGGATCTGGATGCCAACTGTATTGTGATCTGGACACAGTTTGGAGGTGAAGGGGTACTTATGTCGCAACAAAGAATCCCCAGGCCGGTCCTGGCATTCAGTGCAAATAAAAAGTCTATAAACCAGCTTTCCTTACTCTATGGACTACAACCTGAATACATGAAGCAACCTGATAGTGGCAGCAAATTCATAAAAGCTGTGGATCAAATATTGCTGGAAAGAAAATGGGCAGAAGAAGGAGATACGATCATTATTGCCATGGGCGAGCCTATCGACCGGGCAGGAGTTACCAACAGGCTGGTCGTACATATTGTCGGGGAAGAATCCTGAGACCTGACACATGCTGCTTCAAAGGAAATTTTATTACTTTTGACTTCTTAAATAAATAGAGCAACTATGAAAAAGAAACATTATTACAAGCTCGTCTTGACATCCCTTGTACTGATCTTGATGGCGACATCATGTTATAATAAACAGCCGGATACTGATCTGGCCGATCTGGATGTTACGATAACATATTATGATACAGAGTTTGATTTCTCCTTGTACAATACTTTTGCCATCAGGGATTCTGTTGGCCTGATCCAGGACAACATGACGGATGAACAGATAGCGGAATTCTATGAAGAAGGAGGGGCTTCCGAAAAGATTCGTGAGTATTGGAAGCAAGCCTTCATCGACCTGGGATATCAATATTTGGAAAATGATTCCTCTTTCGACTTCGGCATCAACCCGGTCGTTGTCCTGGTTGAGAATACTGCAACTGTTAACTACCCAGGTTTCTGGTGGGGATATCCGGGGTATTCCGGATGGTACGGTGGATGGTGGTACCCATACTATGGCTGGTACCCACCTACCTATTACCAGGTTTACAATTTTAAGACCGGTACCATCATGGTTGAAATGGCCGATGGACAGTCAATGAGGGATTATTGGGAATGGATAGACGGCAAAACGGATGAGGAATTGGAAAACGCAAATCCGGCTGATATCCCTCCTGTAAAATATCCATGGACTGCACTTGTCAATGGTGTCGTATCACAAGACGGAAAGCACAATGGCGAAACTGCGGAAAGAGGGTTCAGGGAAGCCATTAATCAATCGCCTTACCTGCAAAAATAAATATGTGAATGTTGTTTTTATCTACCATTAAATAAAACATCAAATGAAAAAGATTATCATCATCATCTCTATATTCATTCTGCTGGGTTCTTACGACAGCTATTCCCAGAAAAAAGGCCAGATGGTCATGGAATTCAATTATGACCTCAGCTCTCCCATCGGGCAATTCAAGGATTTCATTTCAAACCTGGGTTATCGCGGTTTTGAATTTGAAATGAAATACATGCTTAACGACCATATTGCTGTGGGTGGAAACCTGACCTGGTACGGCTTTAATGAGGAGTTTCCCCGCGGCACTTATTATTTTGATGGCGGTGCACTGACAGCCCAGGTATGGAACTACACGACTGTCTTTCCGATACGGGCTGTATTTACCTATTATTTCCTTCCCGAAGGAGATATCAACCCTTATGTAGGATTAATGACCGGAGCCTATTTTGTGGATAAGGAAACCGATATTGGTTATCATAATATCAGGGATAAAAGCTGGCATTTTGGGCTCACCCCTAAAGTAGGCTGCTATTTCCCCATGGGCGGATTTACAGAATGGGGATTTAATGTCAATGTGAAGTACAATTACATTTTCTACAACAAAACCGGCCTGGACAACAAGAGCTGGGATAATATCATGTTTTTCGACTACAGCCTTGGGATAATGGTATTCTTCTAGTGACCACTGATCACTGTTCACTGTTCACTGATTAATTAACATTCGATTGTTAATACTATTTGGCCTTCCTTCAAAAAAACACATCCACATCATTATATCTTTAGGCCCAAGATTTGGATTTTAATGGTTAAGACTAA